>JAIXTO010000184.1 GCA_027483885.1 Rhizobiaceae bacterium | reverse complement strand
TGCTCAGCTCGAAGCACCAAGTCAACTCCAAAGAAGAGGCAAATCATTGCCGGAATTGCCCAATAATTCATCAGAATCCATGCGATTGAGCGAATTGTCCCTGCCCCTCTATGAAGTCGTGAAGCGGCAGATCACCGAAGCCATCATGCTGGGCAAACTGGAGCCGGGTGCCGTGTTGCCAAGCGAAGTGGCGCTGGCGCAAACCTATGGTGTCGCGGTCGGCACCATCCGGCGCGCTCTGATGGATCTGACCAATGACGGATTGCTGAGCCGCCGCCGCAAGACCGGGACGGTGGTGACGGGTCGAAAGCCGCAACACAGCCTGCGCCTGTTCTTCCAGTATTTTCGTCTGCATGGGCTGGACGGCACACTGAGCAAGTCCGTGACGACAGTGACCGCCATTGCCAGCGCTGAGGCGACTTCCGTGCAGGGTGCCAAATTACAGATCGAGGAAGGCGCGCCCGTCGTCACGTTTCACCGCGTGCGCCACGTCGATGACCGCCCCATCATGCATGAAACATTGACACTGCCCCGCGAACGCGTTCCGGACTTCCCCGACAACCCCGCGCAGGTGCCGCCCCTCTTTTACCTGCATCTGCTGGACAAATACGGCATCCGTATTTCGGCAATCCGCGAGCAGATCGGCGCTGACCTCGCAACGGACGCCGATGCCCGCTGGCTCGAGCTGACGCTGCCCGCAGCAGTGCTGACGATCGATGAAGTGGCCTACGACCAGATGGCCGTCCCGGTGCTGATTTCAGCACACCGTGCAACCACCGCCAATCATCGATATGTCAACGAAGTCCAGTAAAGGCATCAGGGATTGTTCCGCTTCGTCATCCGGGTTCCTTGCGATTTGGCGCTGCGCGGAACGAGGTTGACCGGGAACCCAGCCTGTTGCAATCAGGCGACGGTTTTCGGAGCAGCGCGCAAGCCGGCTTTCTCAATGCCGACGATAGCGCAGATCTCGTCATTGTCGCCGATATCTCCGGAAATTCCGACGGCGCCGATCACGATGCCATCCTTGTTGACAACGAGAACGCCACCCGGCGAAGGCACCATGCGCCCGCCGCTGACTGTGGCCAGAACCGTGATGAATGCAGGGTTCTTCGCCGCACGCTCGGTCAGTTCGCGGGTGCCAAAACCCATACCCAGCGATCCCCAGGCTTTGCCATAGGCGATATCGAAGCGGACGATGCCCGCGCCGTCTTCCCGCTGATAGGCAATGAGATGCCCGCCTGCATCCAGCACGGCCACCGCAAGCGGCGCGAGTGAGCGGGACCGCGCTTCGGCAAGTGCCGCATCGATGATGATTGTGGCGTCGGAGAGCTTGAACATGGTCATATCCAGTTGGGGTTTAAAGATTATCGAGTGGCCTGCCACCGCAGGAGACGGGCTTCGGCAAGAGACAGGAGACGGCTGCCGACAAGGCCGATCGCGCCCAGGATGACAATGCCGGCAAAAAGATCCGCCGAGCGGAAACTGCGGCTGGCAAGCAAGATGCTTTGGCCAAGGCCATCGCGGCTTGCCAGCATTTCACCGACGATGGCAAGGATCAACGAGATGGTGAGGCCGAGCCGCAAGCTGGCCAGAATCATCGGCATGGCGCTTGGCAAAGCGAGTTTCCAGATGGTTTGCAGGCGGGTGAGACCCAGCACGGCACTTACCTCGTAAAGTCGCGGCTCCATGGCAGCAAAACCGTGAATGGTGGCAAGCAGCATCGGCCAGAGAGCGCCAAAGGCGATGACCACCAGCACCATCGGGTTCGAAAAGCCGAGAAAGGCAATGGCAATCGGGATCATGGCAGAGGCAGGCAGCGGCCGAAGAAGCTCGAGCGTGGGAGCGATGAAGGCACGGGCCCGGCGGGAAACACCGATCAGAGCACCGAGCATGATGCCAACGAGCGACGCAAGCAGCCAGCCAAGCAGCATGCGCTGAACTGTCTCAAGCGTCTGCCCAAGAAGGGCGCCGCCGGAAAGCCCCTTGATGAGCGACGCCAGGGTGCGCTCCGGGCTTGGAAAGAAGATCGGCGAGACGAGTTTGGCGTCGGTGATCAGCTTCCAGACAAGGATGAACACCGCAAGGCCCAGGAGCCCCAGAAAGACCTTGCGCAAAGAACTCGTTCTCATCGTGCGTCTCCCTTTGCAAAGGCCGGCAGGACACGGCGTTGCGCCGCGTTGAGCAGGAGGCTGATCAACCAGCCGATGGCACCGATCCAGAGCAGATAGGCAAACATTTCCGCCGGCCGCAGCGCCTGCTGCGCCATCATGATTCCGTAGCCAAGACCAAAGGGATTGGCGGTGATTTCCACCGTAACCGCGACCACAAGAGCGTAGCCTGCGGCAAGCTTGAGCGACATGAACAATTGCGG
Organism: Rhizobiaceae bacterium; assembly: GCA_027483885.1. Taxonomy (GTDB): domain Bacteria; phylum Pseudomonadota; class Alphaproteobacteria; order Rhizobiales; family Rhizobiaceae; genus Neorhizobium. The sequence continues at coordinate 31,552 of JAIXTO010000184.1, read as the reverse complement.
CACGATGGCCGGAAGAACGATCTTGGTGAGCCTTGCAGAAAAGCCGAGCATGAGCACGGCCGACACTTCCATCAGCCGCGGTTCGACTTCCCTGACGGCTGCGCGCGCCAGCACGATCGAAGGCCACAAAAGCCCGAGCGCGATGATGACAATCTCCATGCGTGCACCAAATCCCAGCAACATCATGACCACAGGGATCAGGGCAACAACCGGCACCGGCCGCAACAACTCGATGGTCAGGTCGAGACTGTCATCGGCCAGACGAAAGAGCCCCAGAACGATGCCGATAAGCGAACCGGCGCCGACACCAAGAACGCAGCCGCAGAAGGCAGCCATCAGCGTATCGGCCGTTGCCCGCAGCAGCGATCCATCCGTGAGGACGGCGAAGAAGGCGGCAACGATGTCTATGGGACTTGCAAGACTGTCGCTTTCCAATTGCGTGGCGGTCGCAGCGATCTGCGCCACCACGATGACGACAACGGGCAGAAGGGCCGCGCGCCAGCTGGTCTTGAGCACGGATCTCATTGGTGATCGTCCTTGATAAGATCGTAAAGCTCACGCCGCAGGCGCAGGAATTCAGGATCCTCGCGGGTCATCAGCTGATCGCGCGGCCGGGCCAGCCGAACATCCACCATGCGGCCGACACGACCCGGATTGGGCTGCAGGCAGACGATACGATCCCCCAGATAAATCGCCTCCTCCAGATCGTGGGTGACAAACACCATGGTCGCGCCCGTCATTGCGACGAGCGACAGGACTTCATCCTGAAGCGCCTGGCGGGTCATGGCATCCAGCGCGCCAAAGGGCTCGTCCATCAAAAGCACCTTCGGTTCCTGTGCAAGACAACGGGCAATCTGAAGACGTTGCTGCATGCCACCGGACATTTCCGACGGGTATTTGTCCGCATGGCGACCAAGGCCAATCTTGTCCAGGAGGTCGCGGATGATCTCCGGGCGTTCCCTTGCAGGGCAACCGCGTGCCTCAAGCGCCAGCGACACATTTCCAGCTGCCGTGCGCCAGGGCAAAAGCGCCTTGCCATAATCCTGGAAGACGATGGCGACGGAACGGTTCGGACCGGCCAGAACCGATCCGTCAAGCTCAACGCTGCCGGAGGTGGGTTTTGCAAGGCCTGCCAGCATCCTCAGCAATGTCGTCTTGCCGCAACCGGACGGGCCGATGACTGAAATGGTTTCGCCCGGCGCAATGTCGACGCTGATACCGCCGATGATCTGCAGGGCGCCATAGGAAAGCGTCACATCGCGAATGCGGATGCGAGGTTGCACGCTGCGGGGCACCGGGTCCGCCCTATCAAACTCTCCGGCATGGAAAGGTGCTTGGGTTACGGCCATGTCAGGCTCCTTTCACGAGAGCAGCATGCGGGCCGGCACTGGCGCCCTTCGGATAACCGTAGGCGTTCATCCGGGCAAAATACGGCATGCTGGGATGCGCCTCAAAGCGAACACGGCAATCGAGAACAGCCGGAAGGCCAGAGGTTATCGCTCTTTCAAGGGCTGGACCGATCTCCTCTTCTTGCGTCACAACCTCGCCATGGCAACCAAAACCACGGGCGATCTCGGCGTAATCCGTTCCCTCCAGATCCGCCCCGAACGAGAAATCGAAACTCTTGCGCTGGCCCATCTTGATGACGCCCCAGGATGCATTGTTGTGAATGATGTTGATGATCGGCAGACCATAACGACGGGCCGTATCAAGTTCCGACAGTGTGAAGCCGAAGGCACCATCGCCGCAGATATTAAAGACCGGGCGGTCGGGATGCAGCAGCTTCAGGGCAACCGCATAGGGCGTTCCAAAGCCGAGCTGGCACATCCCAGGCTCATGAAAGCGGGTCCGCTCAACGGTTGCCGGCGTCAGGTCATTGCTCCAGAAGGACGTGTGGCCACCGTCATAGGCAATCAGCGCATCCTGCGGCAGCAACCGACCGAGGGCCGTTCCCAGGCGCGCCGGGTGCATGATGGCACCTTCGTCCTTGCTCATGTCTGCAAGCTTTGACTGGTATCCCGCATGGATACCCCGCAGATGCGTGAGCCAGCCGGAGGTATCCGCCATCGTGCGGCTTGCGATCGCGTCAATCAGATCCTTGAGCGCGCTGGCCGCATCGGCCCATATGCCCAGCGCATGGGGCGTATTGGCGCCAAGGCTCATGGGGTCAATGTTGATGTTGATGAGTTGCGCATCACCTTTGGTCAGCGCCCCACCGTCATCCCATAACCAGGATGAAAACCGGCAGCCGACCGCAAGGATCACATCCGCCTGCTTGAATGCCGTCTGCACAGCATCGCCGCCGATGATGCCGCCATGTCCGATGAAATAAGGCGAATTGGACGGCACCGTGCCGATGCCCATCTGGGTCGCAAGTGCCGGCGCCTTGATATGGGCAAGAAGCTGGCGGAACAGATCGCCGCCATTTGCCGACACCACGCCGCCGCCGGCGACCAGAAGCGGCCGTTGCGCCGCAGCCAACACGTCGGCGGCCCTTGCAATCTGCCCGGCCGGCGCACGCGGCCCTTCGACCGACCGATACTGTTCGGGCAAGAGGGAAAACACCGCCTCATCGAACTCGAAGCGACCGCCGAGGATTTCCTGCGGCACATCGAGATGCACCGGCCCCTTTCGCCCGGTCAGGGCATGGCGGAAGGCGTCACGCACGAGATCGGGCAATCTGCGTCCATCATGAACAACGGCGCTCCATTTGGTGAGAGGCTTCAGGAGCGCATGCGTATCGAGATCCATGAACATGCCGCGGTTTGGATAGGAGGCCGCAAGATGATTGTTGGAGGTGATGAGCAGGAGCGGCAGGTTGTTGTTGAAGGCCGTTCCGAGACCGCCGACCAGATTGGCGGAACCCGGCCCCATTTCGCCAAGGGCGACGCAGATCCGGCCGCTCGCTGCCGCAATGGCCGCGCCCATCAGCGGGCCGGCAGCCTCATGGCGAACCCCGAGATAACGGATGGAGGGTTCCTGCGAAATGGCATGGAGCAGAGGGTTAAGCTTGCCCCCGGCAATGCCGAACACGAAGGGCACGGCTTCGAGAACGAGCAAACGGGTCAGCGCTTCTGCGCCGGTCATCTGGATCATGATGTCACCTGTAACGTATCAAAAAGGCGGTCGTTGAACGGATCTGCGCCCGCCGGCGCGCGTGTGCGGTCAGGGTGCGATCAGCCCTGCGGTATCGATCCTGCCGCTCAGCAGTCCGCCTTCGCGCATCGCATCCTGGAGGTAGTCGAGTGCTGCAACCGTCGGCACGGGCTTGCATTCCGGCAACTCGATCTTGGTCAGAACCTCGATGGGCAGACGTGTGTATTTCGAAACGATTTCGCGGGTCTTTTCCTGGTTCTTGCCAATGAAATCCGCTGACTGACCGAAGGCTGCGCGAAAGGATGTGATGGCGGCGGCATTCGCCTTGGCCCATTCGCGCGTGGCGACAAAGGTTGTGTAGGGAATGTCTGCGGGAAGATCCGACATAAAGTGGAAGGCCACCTTGCCACTGGACTGGCTGACAGCGCGTCCCAGCGAAGGCTGCCCGGCGATGATGGCGTCAATCGTGCCGCCCTTCAAAACGTCGGCAGTGTTGGGGATCGGCACCTCGATGAAGGTGACGCTCTTTTCCGCAATGTTTTTCTGCTTCAGCCACTGCCGAAACAGAATATCAAGCGTGCCGCCAATGCTGGGCGTACCCACCTTCTTACCCACGAGATCCTCCGGTTTGTCCACGGCAACGCCCTCACGGACGGCAAGCCCGACATTCTTGGCGGTGCGTGGTGCAGTGACGCCGCAATTGGCGACGACGACAAGATCGATGCCACTATCCACCGCCTGCAGCAGCACGGTTGGAGATATGGCGACGATCTGGTGAGAGCCCGCGACCAGAGAGGCCACCAGCGTCTGGTTCGATCCTGTGGGGAGAAACTCCACCTGCAGGCCGTGTCTCTCGAACAGGCCTTCATCCTTGGCGACGAAGGCCGCTTCGACTTCAGCGATTGGCGGCGTGCCGATGGCGATCTTCGTGTCAGCGAAAGCCGGAATGGTGGCAACGGCGAGCGTGCTCGCGATCATGATGGCGCGTTTCAACATGGTTTCCTCCTCGAATGCGGGCTCCTCAACCCTTGGACAGCACTATCCCAAGACGCCTGACTTTCATCAATAGACAGAACAGCAGTTCAGCTATAACCTTGAATGCATATCTGCCGAGGTCGGGAGCCTCTCATGAACCTGCGCAAATGGGAGTATTTTCTAAAGGCCGCCGAATTCGGCAATCTGTCGCGCGTGGCGGAAAAACTCGACATTTCGCAGCCCGCGCTGAGCCGGCAGATTGCCGCTCTGGAGCAGGAAATCGGAACCTCCCTCTTCCATCGCACCGGCCGCGGCCTGACGCTGACGCCCGCCGGCGAGGTGTTTCGCGCGCGAGCAGAGGCGATCCTTGAGGAAATCGCGCGCGTCCCAGGAGAGGTGACCCATGCGGCCAACACCCCCTCCGGCCGACTTGCCTTCGGCGCGCCGCCTTTCATGGGGCGCGTGTTGACGGGGGAGCTGGTCGCGACGTATGTCGAGACCTATCCACATGTGCGGCTTCGCGTGCGCGGCGCGCATTCTTTTCAGCTGCGCGAGGCGATCTTCTTCCGGGATATCGATATCGGCATTCTTGTCGCGCCGTTGACTGAACCGGACCTGCATACGGAACCGCTGTTGAAGGAGCAGCTCTATCTCGTCGGTCCGACCGATAGCGGACTTTCCGTAGACCAGCCGATTTCCATCGACCGGGTGGCCGATTGCCCGCTGATCCTCACACCGCGTCCGGATGGCCTGCGCACCCTGATCGAAGGCGAATTCGCCCGCATCGGTCGCCGCGCCAGGATCGCCATCGAGACCGAATATGCGCCGATGGACGATCTCATCCGCCGCAAGGTGGGATACGCCATCATGCCTTACTGCGGCATGGTCAACTCACCGCTGACCCAGTTTGCCTGGGCGCCAATCGAGGGGCTTTGGGTCACCTGGCTAATCGCCACACTCGACAACACAGAACGCACGCTCGCCGCCCGCCACTTCATCGACATGCTCCACGCCGCCGCAAGAGACAATATCGAACAGGGACGCTGGACCGCGACATATTTGGGAAACAGCACCAGGTCTTTGCCTTGAACCAGCGCGAGCCACAGACCTGGCATTCTCATCACCGAGAACAAAGTTTAAGCCGTGGGCAAAGTGTCTGGCCATTCCTGCGCGCCGTGGAGGACGCGAAGAATGCGGACCGCTGTTTCGGTAATTGCATATACCGCGACCTACGGCGTGCCGTTAATGACCAGTTCGCGGGTGCCGGCAATTCTGCCAACACGACCGCTCGCGGGGAAATCTATCAGTCGGCGAACGGCAGCGACGATCCGCTCGTCAACCAGAATGGCCGCTGACGGATTTTCTGTTTCTATGTACGTAAATATGGCGCCGCGATCGGATAACGCGAACGCAGACCAGATAAGCTTCACGATTTGCGCTCACTCGCGTTGAGACGGGCTGCCGCTCGGCGTTCAGCGAAATGCATCTCGACTTCATCGTCCGAGACGTCCGGTCGAGTATCATTCAGCGCTTCAAGTACCTTTGCGCGAAACCAGGCGTCATGGGCCTCGCTGCCTGAAAGAAGTTCAAGCGGCAGTGCGCCTTCATTTGCCGTGCGGGTGAGCAAAATACGAACCGCGTCCGATACGGTCAGCCCCATATTTCCAAGCACTACGGCCGCACGATCCCGAACCTCAGCATCAATACGAGTTTGTACCAGTGCATTTGCAGCCATATCGATCTCCATTTTGGTTGGAATCATAATGCAATTGAATGACAAGCGCCATAGCCTGTAGAGCTACCTTTGGCAGTTCTCATTTCCATGCAGTGCTTTGGAACAATTGGAAAATACCCGCAACTGCCGCAAAATCTATTGCCAAATGTCCACGCCGATTACCGCCCTCGCTCGGCACGTGTGCCGAGAGAAGTGGACTAATGGCAAGCCCTCTTTGTATAGTTCCAGTTTAAGTCAGAAGCGGAAATACAAACGGAAAGCCGGCTTTGTATCCGTGCCTGTCGCCTGTCTTTCCAGGAGTGCCGAATTTAAACCGCTTCCACGTTGAAACTGGAAACGGCCTGTTTGAGGTCGGAGATAAAGGCATGCAGCAGCCGGGAGCGCGGCACGCCCTTGCGGGTCAGCATCACGGCACAGATTTCGCTCGGTGGCTGGAAAGGGCGTGCCACCATATGGGTCTTGCGCTGGAAGGCTGCGCTATAGGGATCGATGACGGCAGCCCCGATGCCGGTATCGGCCAGAACCGCGGCCGTCGAGCAGTAGCGCACTTCCACACGCGGGTCGTAATGCGCGCCATGGCGCTCGAAGGCATGACGCAGGATCTGCCCCATCCGCGATTCTGCCTCCAGACCGATGAAGCTGCCGGATGCCAGATCGCCGGCCGAGACGATGTTCTTTGCCGCAAGCGGTCCATCGAGCGGCACCAGCGCCACCATATGCGTGCGTGCGAGCACCTCGATGTTGACGGCCGGGTGACGATCGAGGCCGAGCGCCAGCCCGATATCCGCCGCTCCGCTCTGCACCGCCTCCAGCACGTGTTCAAGTCGGCGCACATCGTAGGACACCGAGACGTCCGGCCGGTCCTTCAGGAAGGTGCGCAGGGCGGCCGGCGCCACGGTATGACCAAGCGGCGGCGTGGTGATGATCCGCAGCCGGCCCGAAAGTCCCTGCCGCATGTCGCGGGCGCGCGCCGAGAAGCCGCGCAGCAGCCCAAAGACAGGGCGCACTTCCTCATAGAGCAAAAGCGCCTCTTCCGTCGGCTGCAGGCGCCGATGCAGACGCTCGAACAGGGTGACGCCCAGCTGGCTTTCCAGCTGACGGATGCCGTTCGATACGGCGGGTTGTGAGATGCCGAGCTGTTCTGCCGCCTCGACGGTCGTTGCGCAGCGCATCATGGCGCCAAATATCTCCAGCAGGCGCAGCGAGATATCCGGTGGGGCGGCGGGTTCGTTGGGAGATGGTTCGTTCTTCTCTGGCATGGTCATGGGCTGCCCGTCACCAGATGGCCAAGGGCCATGGCAACCGCCGCCTGGGTCGGGTCGATAACGGCAAGGCCCAGTTCCGCCTCAAGCCTTGCGCGGTGACCGGCCATGCCGGCACAGCCCAGAACCACGGCACCGGCCCCCATGGCTTTAAGCCTTGCGCCCGCAACAACCAGGGCAGCATAGCTGTCCTCGCCGTGGCCGCTGTCGGCGACACTGATATCGCCCTGCAAAGCCACTTCACCGGCCAGCCGGTTGTCGACGCCCAGCCGGCGCAGGTTGCGCAGATGACGGGGAATGGAGGCCTGCGCCACCGCAATGACGCCAAAGAGGTCAGCGCGCGCCAATGCGGTGAGAACGCCGGCGTCCTGAATGCCATAGACGGGAACCGATGTGAGGGAGCGGGCAAGATCAAGTCCCGGCTGCGAATAGCAGGCCAGCACGAAGGCACCGGCATCGGGCCGCGCTTCGATGATTTTTGCCGCATTGAGCGCCGCCTCGTCGACATCGCGTTGCGTCACGACGCCGGGCGGGCCCTCAGTAATCGTCAGGCACTCGATGACGGGGCCACCGGGAAAGCGGAAGCCTGCCAAGGCAGTGCGCAATCCTTCGGTGACGCTTTCCGAACTGTTGGGGTTGATGACGACAATCGGCCCGCTCATGGTGCAATCTCCGTGCCGAAATTGCGGGCAGGATCCAGTTCTGCGGCGCGGTGGCCGGGAATGCCGGTAAGGTCGACCGGCTTTCGGGCAACGAACCGTCCCCGGCCACGCTCGGCTTTCAGTGTGCCGTGCTCGACCACGATATCCCCGCGGTTCATCACCAGTTCCGGCCAGCCGGTGATCTCCATGCCCTCAAAAGGCGTGTAATCCATGTTGTCGTGCTGATCGGCTTGCGTAACGGTGCGGGTCTCGCTCGGGTTCCAGATGGCGATATCGGCATCATAACCGGGCGCGATGGCTCCCTTCTTTTCCAGCCCGAAGGTTTTTGCCGCGTTGGCGGAAGACAGTTGCACGAATTGCGGCAAGGTGATGCGGCCCTTCACGACACCCTCCGAAAACAGATAGGGCAGCCGCATGGCGATGCCCGGCATGCCATTGGCGATTTTGGGATAAGGCACGTCGGCGCCGTTCAGGAACTTGCCGGTGGCATCGGCGCGGTAAGGCGCGTGGTCGGATGAGACGCTTTCGAACGTGCCGGTCTGGATGTGGCGCCACAGGGCCGCTTGCGTCTTTGCATCGCGCAGCGGCGGCGAGCAGATGTATTTGGCGCCTTCCATTCCCGGCCGGTCGAGATCGGCGCGGGTCAGCGCCAGATATTGCGGACAGGTTTCGGCAAAGAGTTTTGCGCCGGCAAGCTTTTCGCGCCGCACGATTTCGGCACCGCCGGCCGTGGAGACATGCACGATGAACAAAGCCGCATCGACGAGCTTGGCAAGCGACACCGCGCGGTTGATCGCCTCTTCCTCGGCAAGTTCCGGCCGGCTGATGGCATGGTATTTTGGCGCGGTGAGGCCGACGGCCGCCAGACGCCGGTTCATCCATTTCACCATGTCGTTGTTTTCCGCATGGACCATGGTCAGCGCGCCATGCGCCTTGGCAATCGTCAAAATGTCGAGCATGCCGCCATCGCCGATATTCATCAGGTCATAGGTCATGAACACCTTGAACGAGGTGATGCCACGGGCAAAGACATCAGGCAGTTCGGCGAGCACGTCGGCCGAGGGATCGGAAATGATCAGGTGGTAGGAATAGTCGAGCACCGAATGGGGCGCCGCGCGGCCGTCATAGGTGGCGATCACCTCGGCAATCGACTGGCCGCGATGCTGGGCGGCGAATGGAATGAAGGAGGAATTGCCGCCGAACGCTGCCGATACCGAGCCGGAATAGTAGTCGTCGGCGGTCATCACCCCCGACGAGCTTTCCTGGGCGATGTGGCAATGGCCCTCGATGCCGCCGGGCATCACCAACCTGCCGGTCGCATCGATGCGGCGCTCGCCGCCCTCGATCGTCTCGGCAATGGCTGCAATGCGGCCGTCGCGGATGCCGATGTCGGCATAGAACACGTCGGAGGCGGTGACCACCCGGCCCCCGTGGATGACGGTGTCGAACGTGGTCATTGCCTGTCCCCTCAAACTTCCACAATCACGCCGGTCTGGCTGGTGATGCGGCCATAGTGCTCGATGCGGCGATGACGTTCAAAGTCGAAAATCGTCGACTTGCCAAAAGCGCATTTCGAAAAATCGCAGTCGGCCAGGATCAGTTCATCTTCTTCGGTCTCGGCGCGCGCCATGATGAAGCCATCGGGATCGACGATCACCGAGCCCCCCATCAGCGGGTGGCCATCTTCAAGACCGGCCTTGGCAATGCCGGCCACAAAGGTGGCGTTCTGGTAAGCGCCCGCCTGAAGCGACAGTTCCGAATGAAACAGTCGCTTTTCCAGTCCCTCTGCGCTCATCTGGCTGTTCACCGATGGCGTGTTGTAGCCGATCGCCACCAGTTCCACCCCCTGCAGGCCGAGGCAGCGAAAGGTTTCCGGCCAGCGCCGGTCGTTGCAGATCGCCATGCCCATCACCACGCCCTCGTTGCGCCAGACATTGAAGCCGAGATCGCCGGGCAGGAAATAGCGCTTTTCCATGTGCTGGAAGGCACGTTCGGTATCGTATTCGACATGGCCCGGCAGATGGATCTTGCGGTATTTGCCGATGATCTCGCCGCGACGGTTGGTGAGGATCGAGGTGTTGTAGTGCTCGCCCTCCGGTGTCAGTTCCGCGTAACCGAAGGTGATGGCAACGTTCAGTTCGCGCGCCCGCTCGAAGAGAGGCAGGGTCGCGCCGTTCGGCATTTCGGTCTCGAACCAGGTGTCGACCTCGGCCTGATCGGGCATGTACCAGCGCGGAAAAAAGGTCGTCAGTGCCAGTTCCGGATAGACGACCATGTGCGCGCCCTTGGCGGCTGCCTCGTTCAGAAGTTCGATCATCCGGGCAACCACCATCTGGCGGCTGTCACTCTTCTGGATGGCACCGAGCTGGGCGCCTGCGATCATCATGCGGGTCATGGAAAATGTCCTTTCAATTCATGGAAAACGTCAGGCCGCCAGCCGTCGCTGGAAGCGGCTGACAAGCCGCACCAGAGGCCAGAGCAAGACGAGATAGATGAGCGCCGCCAGAACAAGCGGCGAGGCATTGTAGGTGACGGAACGGGCCATGTTGGCGCTGTAGAGCAGTTCGGCAAAGGAGACGGCGGACGCAAGCGAGGTGAGTTTTACCACCTCGATCGTGTTGGACAGGAGGTCTGGCAGCACGTTGCGCACGGCCTGCGGCAGAACGACGTGGACCAGCGCCTGCGCCTTCGACAGCCCCGTGGAACGCGCCGCCTCAAGCTGGCCTTTCGGCACGGAGAGGATGCCGGCGCGATAGACCTCGGCATAATAGGAGGAGTTGTTGAGGAAGAAGGCGAGCACCACCGCCGTGAAGGGCGAAATCTCGACACCGGCAAACGGCAGGCCGGAATAGATGAAGATCAGCAGCACCAGCGGCGGCAGGGCGCGGAAGATATCGGTAAAGACGATGCAGGGCAGCCGCAGCCATTTTCGCGGGCTCAGATTGCCGAGCGCCACCAGCAGGCCGCCGGCAAGGCCGAGCAGGATGACGGCCGCGCAGAGCTTCAGGGTCATGACGAGCCCCTTCAGCATCAGGGGCATGGTCTTGATCATGATGGAGATATTGAAGAACTGGTCGAGAAGCGTCTGCATCGTGTCTCTCCTCTCAAGCCCTGCCCCAGCGCTGCCGGGTCTCCAGGAAGCGCGCCAGGAAGACGACCGGCAGGAAGATGATGAGATAGGCAATCGCCGCCAGCGACAGCGGCGTGGCGCTTCCGGAAAAGCTTTGCGCCGTGGTTGCCGCCGAAAGCACTTCCTCCACACCGATCACCGAGCCAAGCGCCGTCATCTTGGTAATGGCGAGAACCCGGTTGACCAGCGGCGGCGTGGCAAGGCGCAGGGCCTGTGGCAGCGCCACATGAAAAAGCGTGCCCGTAAAGCCAAGGCCGGTCGCGATGCCGGCTTCCCACTGGCCCTTGTCGATGGCGGAAAACCCGGCCCAGAAGATCTCCTCGGCAAAGGCGGCCAGCGTCAGGCTCAGCACGAGGAACAGCACCATCGGCCCCGATAGAAGAATTCCCGCCGACGGCAGGCCGAAATAGAGGATGAGGATCAGCACCAGTGGTGGCAGCGCCCGGAAGATATCGGCAAAACAGACGATGAAAAAATTGAAAAACCGCCGTCCATAGGTGCGAAGGCATGCAAGCAGCAGCCCGAGACCTATGCCGGCAACGATGACAGCGAGGCCGATCTCAAGGGTGATCCAGACGCCAGCCAGAACCGCCAGCGTATGGGCCTCTATCATCGCCGGGTCGAAGAATGTCGCAAGGAAGCGGTGAAGACCCTCCATCGCCACGGCCTCAGTTCTTCACGCGGGCCAGGAAGGCCCGCGTGCGTTCGGCCTTCGGCGCGCCAAAAATCTCGTCGGGCGTGCCTTCCTCGACAATGACGCCGCCATCCATGAAGACGACGCGGTCGGCGGTCTCGCGGGCAAAGCCCATTTCGTGGCTGACGACCAGCATGGTCATGCCCTTGTCGCGCAGGTCCTTCATCACCTTCAGCACCGAGCCGACCAGTTCGGGGTCGAGCGCGGATGTCGGCTCGTCGAACAGCATAACCTTCGGATCGAGCGCCAGTGCGCGGGCAATCGCCACGCGCTGCTGCTGGCCGCCGGAGAGTTCGGACGGATAGGCCTTTGCCTTGTGTGCGAGGCCGACATTCTCCAGCATGTCCATGGCGCGCGCGTCCGCCTCCGGGCGGGAGCGTTTCAGCGCCTTGCGCTGCGCCAGCGTCACATTGTCCAGCACCGTCATGTGCGGATAGAGGTGAAACCCTTGAAAGACCATGCCCACCTGCAACCGCATGCGGTTGAGATCGGCCGTGGTGCCGCTCATGATATTGCGACCGTTGACGATGATATCGCCGCCGGACGGCTCTTCCAGACGGTTGCAACAGCGCAGCATGGTGCTCTTGCCGGAGCCGGAGGGGCCGATCACGAAGACCAGTTCGCCTTCGGAAACCTTGAGATCGATACCTTTGAGAATCGTGTTCGTGCCGAAGCGCTTCTCCAGCGCAACGATCTCAAGCATGGGGCGGTTTGTCATGAGCACGAACTCCGGGCGGGCTATGATCGGTTCGGTGCCGCGGATGCGGCGCCGAACCGGACAGGTCTTATTTCAGCGCGCAGGACGGTGCGTGACTATCATCGACATAACCGTCGAAGCCCGGAACGCCATAACCTTTGGTGGGGGTGACGATGGTCGTGCCGGCAGCCGGCGTCACGCCGAACCATTTTTCCGAAAGCTTGGCCATCGAGCCGTCGATCTTCAGGCATTCGATCGCCTTGTCGACGAGATTGCGGCCCTCGACATCATCCTTGCGGAAGGCCAGACCCCAGACGAGGCCGGTCGGGTATTCGTAGGACAATTTCAGCTTGGGGTTCTGCTTGACTGCCCAGGCGGCAACGGTTGCACCGGCAAGGTTTGCGTCGGCGCGGCCGGCCAGAACGGCTGCCACCGCATCGCTGTTGGTGCCGTAGCTTTCGACCTTCCAGCCGTATTCAGTCGCCTTGTCCCGCAGGAAGCTGTCATAGGCGGACCCCTTGTTGACGGCGATCGTCTTGCCCTTCAGGCCGTCAAGCGAGGTGTAGTCTGGTGCGCCGGCCGGCACGACGAAACCGAAATTGGTATCCATGAACCCTTCGGTGAAGAGCAGGTTGGCGGAGCGTTCGGCATTAACGGTGACGGGGGCTGCAAGGAAATCATAGGTCTTGGCCTGCAGCGCCGGGATCAGCCCGGAAAACTGCGCCGAGGTGAGGTCCACGGTCTTGCCCAGGCGCTCGCCGATCAGGTTGACGAGATCAACGTTAAAACCTTCGACTTTGCCGTCGAGCGTGGGCATGGCATGCGGGGCAAAGGTGCCATCGAGTGCGGTCTTGATTGTTCCGGCAGCGAGGGCTGGCGAAAGGGCGCAACAAAGCGCCAGCCCGGCAAGGCCGGACTTGAAAAAGCGGTTCATGATGTTCTCCTGCTGGTGGTTATCTCGGCTCTTGCGGCCTCGTTATCGAAGGATAGTTCCACGGCTCATGCCGCAGTGCAATATAATTGATTATGATAATTCGAGTTGAATTATACGTCTGGATTATAGTTGGCCACCAGATCTGGCGGTCGCCCGGCCGCAGGACATTGAGCTGCGGCCGGCGGGTCTATTCTCAGGCCTTGCGGCTCAATGCGCAAAAACGCTGTCGAAGTCCCTGAAGCCTTTGACCTCGATCGGGTTGCCCGAGGGGTCGAAGAAGAACATCGTCCGCTGCTCGCCCGGCTCGCCGGCAAAGCGGATGACCGGCGGGATGTCGAAGGCAATGCCGGCCTTGACCAGCCGGTCCGACAGCGCCAGCCAGTCCTCGAGCGGCAGCACGACGCCCAGATGCGGCATCATCACCATGTGATCGCCAACCTTGCCGGTGCGCGTCACTTCAAACGGTTTTCCCAGATGCAGCGAAATCTGGTGACCGAAGAAATCGAAATCCACCCAGGTGTCGGTCGAACGGCCTTCGGCACAGCCGAGCACATCGCCATAAAATTTGCGCGCTTCATTGAGATCGGTGACGTGATAGGCGAGATGGAAAAGAGAACGCATAAAAGCTCCTTGCGGTTTTTTGACTTCAGGATACGGCGATGCCGCGGGCAAGAGTGGAGAGGATGTCACAGCCGTGTTGGGTGACGATCACGGTTTTGGAGGCGCCGACGGTAAAGCGCCCGAAAGCCCGCAGCGTTGCCGGGGAACGGACTGAGGATGCCGCCTTCGCCCCAGTCGGGCGCGAACGCCAAACCCATAGACTAGTCGATGCGCTTGCGAAAGGCGGCGGCATCGCCTGCCCGGTTGATCACCGTCTGCGCGGCCTCATGTGGCGCGGCGCAAGGTGCGCCCGTCCGGATCTCGCCAAGGGCTTCATCCAGCGCCTTGCGGGCACAGTCGTCCATCATGCGGACGACCTCGGCCGGTAACGGGCTCTTATCATTCTATAAGTTGACGCCACGGATCCATCGGCACGATAAGCGCAAAGGCTGCCTCAGCGCCGCATGCCACCTCTTGAGGAGAACTGCCCGTCATGTCCCGCATCGTCTATCTCAACGGCCAATGGTTACCGGAAACCGAGGCCCGGATTTCCGTCTTCGACCGCGGCTTCGTGTTTGCCGATGCCATCTACGAGGTGACAGCCGTGATCGGCGGAAAGCTGATCGACTATGCCGGTCATTCCGGCCGTCTGAAGCGCTCTCTCGCAGCCCTTGGCATCCAAGCGCCGGTGTCCGACGACGAGATGCTCAGCCTACACCGGGAAATTTTGACGCGAAACGGCATGACTGACGGGCTGATCTATCTGCAGGTCTCACGCGGCGCCGAGGATCGCGATTTCCTGTTTTCCGATGACCTGACGCCGACCTTCGTGATGTTCACGCAGAGCCGGCCGGTGCTTGCAAATCCGAAATGGCAGACGGGCATTTCCGTCATCACCATGCCGGAAGGTCGCTGGGTCCAGCGCCAGATCAAGACAGTACAATTGCTCTATTCGTCGCTGGCCAAGATGGAGGCCCGCAAGCAGGGCGCCGATGATGCCTTCTTTGTCGAAGACGGCTTCATCACGGAGGCCTCGTCCTCGAATGCGCATATCGTCACCAAAGCCGGGACGCTTGTCACCCGCGACCTTTCCAATGCCCTGCTGCACGGAATCACCCGCGGTTGGGTGCTGGACCTTGCGCGGCGCGCCGGAATGGCCGTCGAAGAGCGTGGTTTTACGCCGGCAGAGGCAAAGGATGCAGCCGAGGTCTTTATTACCTCAGCCACCAATTTCGTCATGCCAGTTGTCCGGATAGACGGCCAACCAGTGGGGGCAGGCACGCCGGGGCCTGTGTCTGAAACCTTGCGGAAGCGCTATATCGAGGATCGGCTGGCAAGCGCCATCTAGCGCATATCCTTGGGGTCTGGCTGAGGGCGACAGCGACGCGAGGTATGCCGCGCGCCTGCGCCATCCGTCGCCGGGCGCAAGGTGTTGCGCCTTGACCTGATGCCGATCAACGCTCCGGCGCGCCCTCATGTCCAGTCGCGAGCGTCATGGACATGGCAAAAATCATCATGAGGGCGGGGGCAGCACCGGGGTTGATGTGGCCAAGAGATCGTTCCCCGAGCTTTGCGGCACGCCCCTTGATGGCGATCACCGAGCGTATGGCGTTTGCGCCGCCTTCTGCGGCCGCCATGACCTCCGTCCAGAAGGCGCACAGAAGCCGGGCCATAGGGATGGCCGGCATCGACCTGAGTCCATGCCGGCCAGATTTTAGCAATTGATCAGGCGGAGAAAACGATCTGCGCCTTCATGGCCTGACTGCGGTCGGACGCCAGCTGGAATGCCGTTTCCGATTCGGAAAGCGCGACGGTATGGGTGATCAGCGGCTTGACGTCGATCAGGCCCTTGCGCATCAGTTCCACGCCGATCGCGAACTCGGAGTGAAAGCGGAAAGAACCGCGCAGGTCGAGTTCCTTGGCGGTGATCGCCATCATCGGCAGGCTCATGTCACCGCCGAGACCCAGCTGGAGAATGACGCCGCGTGGCCGCATCGCCGGAATGGCGCCAGCCAGGGCCGCTGCAACGCCGGTGCATTCATAGAGAACGTCGAACGTGCCTTTATCTGCGGCATACTTTGAGAGGGCATCCGGCTCGTTTGCCGTATTGATCACACGATCCGCCCCGACCTTTGCCGCCAGCGACAGGGTAAAATCGGAAAGGTCTGTCGCGACGATCTCGGCAGCCCCTGCCCGGCGCGCGGAAAGGATCGACAGAACGCCAATCGGGCCGCAACCGGTGACCAGAACACGTTTGCCGAACATGCTGCCGGCGCGGGTCGTGGCGTGCAGGGTAACGGCCAACGGTTCGGCCATCGCCGCCTCTCCGGCAGAAAGACCGGTCGCATCGACGCATTGAATGGCCTCTGCGACAAGGCTTTCGCGAAAGGCGCCCTGAACATGCGGAAAGGGCATGGCGCTGCCGTAAAAGCGCATGTTGAGGCACTGGTTGGGCAGACCCTCCAGGCAATATCGGCAATGGCCGCAGGGCCGCGAGGGAGAGACCGCCACCAGCTGACCGATTTCAAAGCCGCTGACGCCGGGGCCGATGGCATCAACGAAAGCCGAGACTTCATGGCCAAGGATCATCGGTTCACGCAGGCGAACAGTGCCGAACCCGCCATGGTTATAATAATGAAGGTCCGATCCGCAGATCCCCCCGGTCGCCAGCCGCAACCGGAGCTGGCCAGCCTCAGGCACCTCGTCGGGGCGATCCTCGATCCTGAGGTCGCGGGCGGCATGAATGACAATAGCTTTCATCAGAGCACCGGAGTGAGAAGGGTTGCGCCGGAAAAATGCGCCATCAGGTTGTCCCGAACAAGTTTGCCCATGGCCATGCGGGTCTCTCGCGTGCCGCTGGCATGGTGTGGCTGCAAGAGAACGTTGGGCAAGGCGAGGAAGCGCGGGTTGAGATTGGGCTCACCCTCGAAAACGTCAAGGGCAGCGGATCCGAGCGCGCCGGTCTCAAGCGCGGTCAGCAAGGCCTCCTCGTCGATATTGGAGGCCCGGCTGATATTGATCAGCATGCCTTCCGGCCCCAGCGCTTCGATAACTTGCCTGCCGACGATGTGACGCGTTGCTGCGGACGCGGCAAGCGTCACGAACAGGAAGTCGGAGCGAGCGGCAAGGGCGACCGGATCTGCAATGAATTCCCAATCCTTGGCAAAGTCCTTGGCGGAAACGTCGCTATAGGCGATATCGAGATCAAAGCCGGCAAGCCGCTTGGCAACCTCAAATCCGATGCGGCCAAGACCGAGAACCCCTGCCCTGCGACCCCAGACACGGCGCTTCAACGGGTAAAGACCCTTCTGCGCCCAGGACCCATCGCGCACCCAGGTTTCGGCGCCGATCATGCCGCGCGACTGCACGAGCATCATCGCGACCCCGAGATCCGCCACGTCATTCGTCAGCACGTCAGGCGTGTTGGTGACACGAATGCCGCGGGCGCGGCATGCGTCGAGGTCCACCGCATCATAACCGACGCCATAAACACTGATGACTTCCAGATTGGGGCAGGCCGCGATCATCGCCGCATTGGCGCCAAGCTCGCCGCGTGTGGCAATGCCCCGGATGCCAGGGCCCACTTCGGCGAGAAACGCCGCCTTGTCAGAGGCCTCGAAATAGCGATGCATCTGGAACTGCGCGTCCAGCGGAACCTGATCCCATTCCGGATAAGGGCCCACCTGCAGGATGTCGGGTTTTGTCATGATGTCTCCGATCTCGATGCTTGACATTCGTTTGTTATCGATAACATATACAGGCCTATCGACGCTTGTCGAGAGAGAAATCGAGAGGAGGACGCCATGACACTCAACCTATTTGACCTGAAGGGGCGTCGTGCCCTGATCACGGGCTCGTCCCAGGGCATCGGATTTGCCTTGGCAGAGGGGCTGTCTGCAGCAGGGGCTGACGTTGTGCTCAACGGGCGTGACGAGACCAAGCTTGCGGCGGCCGCGGCGCGCATCAACGGCGCCGAGATGCTGGCTTTCGATGCCACCGACCATGACGCCGTGCGCACCGCCGTCGATGCGTTCGAGGCATCCGGAAAGCCGATCGACATCCTCGTCAACAATGCCGGCATGCAGCACCGAGCGCCCCTGGAAGACTTTCCGGCCGACGCCTTCGAGCGGCTCTTGCAGACGAACATCGCCAGCGTCTTTCATGTTGGTCAGGCCGTTGCCCGCCACATGATCGCTCGCGGGCGGGGCAAGATCATCAACATCGCCAGTGTCCAGACGGCGCTCGCCCGCCCTTCGATTGCGCCCTATACGGCGACAAAGGGTGCCGTCGGCAACCTCACCAAGGGCATGGCGACGGACTGGGCCAGACACGGGCTGAACTGCAACGCCATCGCGCCCGGTTATTTCGATACGCCGCTCAATGCTGCCCTGGTCGCTGATGCGGATTTTTCCGGCTGGCTTGAAAAGCGCACACCGGCCGGGCGCTGGGGCAAGGTCGAGGAATTGCAGGGTGCCTGCATCTTCCTCGCCTCGGACGCGGCAAGCTTCGTGAACGGTCACATCCTCTATGTCGATGGCGGGATCACGGCATCGCTATGACATTGCGTCTGGTCATCATGGGCGTTGCCGGTTGCGGCAAGTCGACCGTCGGCGAGGCCCTGTCGCGCCGTATCGGCGTCAGCTATCGCGATGGCGACGACCTCCACACAGCCGAGGCGGTGGAGAAGATGCGTTGCGGCATCCCGTTGACGGACGAGGATCGCTGGCCCTGGCTGGAACGCATTGCGGACACGCTGAACGACAGCGCACCCCTCATCGTCGGTTGCTCTGCCCTTCGGCGGATCTATCGCGACACCATCCGCTCCGGTGCGGGTGGCCCGGTCACCTTCGTCCATCTGGTCGGAAGCCGCGCCTTGATTGCCAGCCGCATGGCCACCCGCGATGGGCACTACATGCCGCTATCGCTTCTCGACAGCCAGTTCGCCACTTTGGAAGCGCCCGGCCCGGACGAGGCAATCAACGTGGACATCGACCAGCCGACGAATGACATCGTCGCCGAAATCTTAGGCCTTCTGGCCAAAACCTTGCCCCTTCTGGAAGGAACGCGATCATGACCGACACCATCGCCCTGATCGGCGCAGGCGCCATGGGAGGCGCCATTGGCGCGCGCCTCGTGGAAACGGGAACGCGTCTTTATGTCTATGATCGGGATCCGGACAAGGTTGCCGCCCTTGTGGCCATAGGCGCCATTGGCGCAGCCTCTGCAGCCGAGGCGGCGTCCAAGGCAAAGGCCGTCATCCTGTCGCTGAATTCCGCAGCGATCGTGCGGGCAGCTGTCTTTGGCCCGCAAGGCGTGGCGGAAGGCGCATCAGAGGGCACCCTGATCATCGATATGTCCTCGATTGATCCGGAAACGACCAAGGCCATGGCAACGGAAGGTGCTGCCAAGGGATTGCGCTGGGTGGATAGCCCCCTCTCCGGCGGCATTCCCAGGGTTGCGATCGGGCAGCTCACCCTGATGCAGGGCGGTGCCGAGCCTGATGTGGCTGAGGCCCAGCAGATCCTTGCAAATCTTGCCGGAAACCAGACCCATATGGGCGGTTCCGGCGCCGGGCAAACCACAAAAATGATCAACCAGGTTCTCTGCGGCCTTGGTTTCCTGGCGGTCGCCGAGGCAACGGCACTGGCAGAAGCGGCCGGTGTCGATGTCCTCAAGATCCCGCAGGCGCTCAAAGGTGGCCGCGCCGACAGCGCGCTGCTGCAGGAATACATGCCTCGCTATGCCGCGCGCGACTACCGTCGCACGGGCCGGATCGACAACATGGTCAAGGACCTGAACGCCGCCCAGGATCTGGCACGGCTGACACACACCGCCATGCCGCTGACGGCAATCTGCGCGGAAATACATCGCATGCTCACCGCAGCCGGGCTGGGTGGCGAGGATCAGGCAGCCCTGATGGAGTTCTTCAAGGGGCCGAACAAGGAGATTTCAGAATGATTACCCGTTATGCCCTTTTCGAGGGGAAGGTTCACGAAGGCCAGAATGCAGCATTCCGTGAGGCTGTGCTGGCAGAAATCCTGCCGAAATGGAGAGCCTTTCCCGGCGCATTGTCTGTGCGTGTTACCTTTGCCGAAGAGCGGGATGAGGGCGCGCCGGAATATCCGATGATCCTTGCCATCAGCTATGATGACCTGAAGGCCGTGGAGACAGCACTTGCAAGCCCCGTGCGCAGCGAAGCGCGGGCCGCGACGGAATCGGTTATTGCCCGCTTTTTCACCGGTCGTATCCATCACCACGTCACGACCGCACACGAGTTTGAACCCGTCTGAGAGGCATGGGGTGGGACTGGATTTTGGACCACGATAACGATAACACAAAGGGATGAGCACACCGCGCAAAACCCCGACCATGGCTGATGTCGCCCGCCTTGCGGGCGTCTCACCCATGACGGTGAGCCGGGCGTTCAAGCAAGACGCCTCGGTGAGTGAACATACGCGCAGTGCCATTCTCGAGGCCGCCGATCGCCTCGGTTATGTGTTCGACAGCACAGCATCCAACCTGCGCTCGCAGCGAACCGATTTTGTGGCTGTCACCATCCCATCCATCAACAATGCGAACTTCGCAGATACCGTGCGCGGCTTGTCTGAAGGTCTGAAGGCGCGTGGCCTGCAGATCCTTCTGGGTTATACCGATTACGACATCAACGAAGAAGAGCGGCTCATCGAACAGCTGCTGCGCCGGCGGCCGGAAGCCATTGTGTTAACCGGCGGGCGCCACACGCCGCGGGCGCGACGGCTGCTCGAAAACGCCAGCATCCCGGTGATCGAGACCTGGGATCTTCCCGAAACGCCGGTAGGCCACGTCGTCGGCTTTTCAAATGCCGCTGCGGTTCGCACGATGGTTGACCACTTTGTCTCCACGGGAATTGAGCGCATCGCGTTTATCGGCGGTGATGCAGATCGCGACACCCGTGGCACCGACCGCCGCGCGGGCTTCATCGCCGCCATGACGGAGCATGGCCTGCAGGCGGATCGCCTGATTGCAGCAGGCGCGCCGCCGATTTCGATGCGCGAGGGTGCCGACGCCATGGGGCGGCTTCTGAATGATCTGCCGGACACGCAAGCCGTCATCTGCGTCTCCGACCTTTCGGCCTTCGGTGCCCTTACCGAATGTCAACGGCGGGGCGTGGATGTGCCCGGCCAGATTTCCGTGGCCGGTTTCGGCGACTACGAGATTGCCAATATCTGCGTACCGTCGCTCACGACCCTCAATCCGTTCCCGCGAGAGATCGGCACCCGTGCCGCCAAGCTTATTTTAGACGTTCTGGATGGCCATCAGACGGAACCGGCGACCATCATTGTCGCACCTGAACTGATGCGCCGGCACTCAAGCCGGTAAAGCATCGGGGGCCTCAATGCTTTGAGACCGGCACAACCTGCAGCAACGTATCGCTGCTTTCATCGCGCTTGTTATGGCTTAGCGACGTCCATGGCGCCAAGCTAAAAATCCCTCATTTTTCGCAGTTCGAGCTGTAGATTGCAGAACACGGAATACCGGTTTTCGTGCGTCTGCAGGATATCTCCAGGAGCGGGTTGGTAGACACGGCCAGGCCTGCTCAAGGCCTGCATCGCCTGCTTCAGATCGGCAAAACTCCTCGCCGCCGTCGCACCCAGCAAGGCGGCCCCCAGCAGAACGGGCTCGGAGGTTTGAGGCGCGATCACCGGCTTGCCACTGGCATCCGCCAGGATCTGCCGCGTAAGGTCATGCTGCCCGGCGCCGCCACTGATAATGATCTGCTGCACATCGGCGCCAGCTTGCGCCTGCGCTTCGATAATCTGGCGCAGGCCATAGCCGATGCCGCACAATCCGGCGACGTAGAGCGCGATCAGGCTGTCCAGATCGCGCTCCATGCCGAGGCCGGCAATCGCGGCACGCGCGGCGGGATCGGCAAAAGGCGCACGATTGCCGAGAAATTCCGGCACGACATGAAGTCCCTTGGCGAGTGACACCGCATCGGAGGCAGAGGCCTGCTTTACAACCGCCAGATCCGCCAGCATCACCGGAAGCGGCACACCAAGTGTGCGCGCCCGATTGCTGGCGTCCGGGAATGCCGGATGGAAACTCACCAGCTGATCGATGGCCGCACCCGCAGCGCTTTGTCCGCCTTCGTTCAACCACAGGCCGGGAACCATGGCAGAGAAATACGGGCCCCACACGCCGGGCACAAATTTCGGACCGGTGGTCGAGGTCAGGGTACAGGAAGAGGTGCCAAAGACGTAACCCATGTTGAGTTCGGGTGTACCGCCAATGCCCACCGTGCCGATGCCGCCGGCATGCGCGTCGATCATGCCGGCAGACACCGCCGTTCCAGCCTCTAGACCAAGATCGCGCGCCGCCTCATCGGTGAGGCCCTGCCCCACCGGCGTGCCGGGCTCAACGATCTCCTGTCCGATCCGGGAAAACCCCTCGTCCGCCAGTTCGCCAAGACCGATCTGCCGGAAATAATCCGGATCCCAGCGGTGTTCATGCGCGAGGTAGGTCCACTTGCAGGTCACAGTGCAAGTGGAGCGGGCAAGGCTTCCCGTCGCACGCCAGGTGAGGAAATCCGCGAGATCAAAGAACTGCCAGGCGCGGCCAAAGGTGTCCGGCCGGTGTTCCTTCAACCACAGGAGCTTCGGCGTTTGCATTTCGGGAGAAATGCGGCCTCCGACATAACGCAGCACATCGTGACCCTGCGCATTGATCCGCTCCGCCTGCCCAATGGCCCTGTGGTCCATCCACACGATGATATCGCGTTCCGGCCGCTCCGAGGGCCCGACAGCAAGAGATTTGCCGCCTTCACCGGCCACGACGAGGGAGCAAGTGGCATCAAAGCCGATGCCGACGACCTTTTGCGGGGAGACCCCGGCCGCTTGCACGGCAGTCCGGACGGACAAGCAAACGGACTGCCAGATATTGGCGCTCGATTGCTCGACCATATGTGCCTGATCGCGAAAGATCTCGATGTCACTCTTGCCGGTTCCAAGGCATTGGCCTTCTTCATCGAAGACACCGGCGCGCGCGCTGCCCGTGCCAACATCGACCCCGATAAAATACCTGGAACCATTCATGCCTTACTCCTCCGGCAACTTGATGCAGATTCGATCAAGCCTATAGATCGACGCTATTGGGCAAGATCACAAGATCCCGGATGACCACATTGCGGGGACGAGACAACATGAAATAAACCGCTTCGGCGACTTCCTGCGGCTGCATCAGACTGCCGTTGGCAAGAGCCTCGTCCATCTTCTCTTTCGGCCAATCATCGAGAAGAGCCGTGACAACCGGGCCCGGAAGAACCGCACCGACGCGAACCCCATGCTGCGAAACCTGGCGGCGCGTGGCATGCACAAAGGCCTGCACGGCAAACTTGGAGGCGGTGTAGATTGGTTCCCAGACGACCGGCACGACACCCGCAACCGAACTGGTAAACAGGATATCGCCGCTCTTCTGGGCGATCATGTGCGGCAACACCGCATGCACGCTGCGAAAGGCGGCATTGATGTTGAGGTTCAACATGCGGTCCCAGCTGTCGGGATCGCCGTCTGCCACCGCCCCGCCCACATAGGCACCCGCATTCGCGTGGAAAATATCGAGCCCGCCGGCAACCTCCAGAATCCGCGGCAAAAGGCCGGAGACCTGCGGGCCATCCAGAAGATCGACCACCAGCATGCGGCTGCGCTCGCCCAGTTCGGCACACAGCGAGTGAAGCTTATCTTGCGCCCTGTCGATCAGCACGACTGTCGCGCCCTCATCCATGAGCTTGCGCGCGCAGGCAAGCCCAATCCCGGAAGCGGCACCCGTTATGGCCGCGACCTTGCCGTTCAAACTCTTCGTCATGATGAAACTCCCGTCGGAATTGTCCGCATTCAATCGCCAAGCCGAATTTGCAGCTTCACATCTTCGGCCAAACCTTTCGCCGCTCGCTCGAAGGCTGCGATACTGTCGGCAAATGCATAAGTGTCTGTGATCAGGGGCTTCAGATCCACCTTGCCGGAGGCTATGAGGTTGACTGCGCGGTCAAAATTATTGGCATAACGAAACACGGTTTCGATATGCGCTTCCTTGAAGATCGCGGCTGGAATATCAAAGGCCACCGGCTCAACCGGCAGACCAACGAGCACGAGAGTTCCGCCGGGACGCAGAAGATCGAAAATCCCTTGATAGGCTCTCGGGCTGCCGCTCGCCTCGAACACGATATCGGCACCCCATCCATCCGTCGCATCGGCGACGGTTTCCGCCAGCGAAGCCTCGGTGATGTTGACAGACGTAATGCCGGCATATTGGCCTGCAATGGCAAGCTTGGGGGCACTGAGATCGGAAATGATGACCCGTGAACAGCCGCCGGCCAATGCCGCAATGGCCGTCATGATGCCGATCGGGCCGCATCCGATCACCACAGCCACGTCTCCGGGCGCAATTCCGGCGCGGCTTGCCGCCTGCATGCCGACAGCGAAAGGCTCGATCATCGCGCCTTCGGCAAAAGAGACGTTATCGGGAAGCTTGTAGGTGAAGGCAGCCGGATGCACCACTTCGGCTGTCAGCACGCCATGGATCGGCGGCGTTGCCCAAAAGCGCACATCCGGGTCGACGTTGTAGATGCCAAGCTTGGAAGCGCGCGAGGCCATGTTTGGGACACCCGGCTCCATGCAGACACGGTCGCCAACCTTCAGCGTCTTCACCTCGGCACCGATCTCGGTCACCGTGCCCGCCGCTTCATGCCCCAGCACCATGGGGTCACGCACCACGAAGGAACCGATCGCACCATGGGTATAATAATGCACGTCACTGCCGCAGACGCCGACCGTATGAATGGCAATTCTCACATCATTGGGACCAACATCGCGCGGCAGATCGATGTCGCGAATTGCCAGTTCGCCTTTACGTTCCAGAACCAGAGCTTGCATGTTTTTCGTTCCTCAAGTCAGAGTGCCAGTCCATCCGGCGTAAAGAGATAGATGTGGCGGGGATCTATTCCAGCCGTGATCGCGCCGCCGGGCGGCAGATCCGGCCTGCCATTTGCGAGAATGATGACGGTCTCATCGCCGGTTCGGGCGTATATCTGCGTCGAGCCGCCGAGGTTCTCGGTAAAATCCGCAGTCAACCGCAGGAGAGGTTTGGTGGCAGCCACATCCAGATGCTCGGGGCGAAGGCCAACCGTGAGCGTGTCACCGGGGCGAACCTTTGCGGCCGAGCCATGGGCGAGGGAAAGGGTGCCGCCTTCAAAACCTGGATGGTCCAGCCGCAACCCCGATGCGTCCGCACTTGCAACCTTCGCCGTCAGGAAATTCATCTTCGGCGAACCGATGAAGCCGGCCACAAAGGTATTGGCGGGGTGATCGTAAAGTTGCGTCGGTGAGCCGATCTGTTCGACAAGTCCGGCGCGCAGGACGACGATACGATCCGCAAGTGTCATCGCTTCCACCTGGTCATGCGTCACATACACCATGGTCGCCCCCAGTTTACGGTGCAGCTTGGCAATTTCCACGCGCATCTGGCTGCGCAGTTCCGCATCAAGATTGGAAAGCGGCTCATCAAACAGGAAGATCTTCGGATTGCGCACGATGGAACGGCCAATCGCCACACGCTGGCGCTGGCCGCCGGAAAGTGCGCGCGGCTTGCGTTCCAGAAGCGCCTCGATCTGGAGAATCCGTGCAGCCTCCCCCACCCGGCGCTTGATCTCGTCTTCCGGAAGTTTGGCCATGCGAAGACCGAAGGCCATGTTCTCGAAGACGCTCATATGGGGGTAAAGCGCATAAGACTGGAAGACCATCGAAACCTCGCGCTTGGCGGGCTCCTCGTAGGTCACCTCCTTGCCGTCGATGGAGAGCCTGCCGGAGGATACGTCTTCAAGGCCTGCAATCATGCGCAGCAAGGTTGACTTGCCACAGCCGGAAGGCCCCACGAACACGACGAATTCCCCCTTGGAGGCGGATATGTTCACACCCTTGATGACGCTCATCTCTCCAAACGTCTTCTTGATGGTGTCCAACTGCAGGAAGGTCATGCTCTTCTACTCCCGATCACCTCGCACCGCATTAAGATGCGGCACGTGTTCTGTTCTATTGGCTATTGTTTGGAGGGCTGTGCGCCCCATCCAAGAGGGCAGCGGCGCATTTTTCGTCCGTCACCAGACGCTTGATGTAACCGCCGCGCAGGATGGCGCGGATGATGTTCACCTTGTACCAGCCGCCGGAGGCCAGAATGGAATGGCGAACGGATTTCAGCTGTTCCGGTGAAACGGACAGCACACGTTCATTGAGAGGATGGTTCACCGGCTTTCCGTCGCTATCGAGGAAAACACCCAGCAAATCTCCCACGGCGCCAGCCGCCAGAATATCCGTCAGATTCTCAGACACCGTTGGTGTCTGCACCAGAAGTGAACGGGCCGTCATATCGCCGCAGGACACCAAGGCGACATCCACGGAGCGGGCGCGGCGCATGGTTTCGCGAATGCCGTGATGGGACAAAAGCGCTTCGCGGCTCTCGACAGAGGGGAAATAAAGCGGCGCTGTGAGATAATAACATTCCGCCGAAATCGCCCGCGCATAACCTGTCGCGACCTCGAACGTGCTGGAGCCCGATCCGCGCGTCAGCCCTCCCATCAGGGAGGTCACCCAGCTGTCCGGCAGCGGGCGCGATGTCAGCCTTTTCAGGCCGGCCGTCAGCGTTTTTCCCCAGCCAACACCCAGACCCATGCCATCTTCCAGAAGCCTGTCGAGCATGCCGCCCGCCGCATCACCGACAGCCCGCTGATTTTCCAGATCATCCGGCAGGGTGGGAATGACGCAAACGTCTTCCAGCTGGTAGTGCTCCCGCAGCTTGTGCTCAAGCTCAATGCACCCGGCCAAGGGCAGACGAATATCGACAACCACGGAACCATCGTTTCTCAGCTGGCCGAGCGTCTTGTTGACCCGCAGCCGCGTCAATCCCAGCTGGTCGGCGATCTCCTGCTGGGTCAGACCGCCGATGAAATACAGCCATGCAACGCGGGCGCGGATCTGTTGCGCGTCCATGTCCTCAATGACGGGATTTCCGTTGTCTGGTCCCTTGGTTGCCATGTTCATGCGTCTCCTTGATCAGGCAAAGGCCTGCTTGAGAGACAGGACCGAAGCCTTCAGTGCGTCCAGTATGGATTTGCTATCCCGTTCAAAAGGATAGAACACTTCAAGGAATACCGGAGATTGTGCAAGCCCCGTGCGGGCAAGCAGGTTGCGTGCGTCGACCGGGTCCACCCTGCCCGCCTCGGTAAAATCCCAATGGCGATCAAACAGATAGTCCGTCTGCTGAATATGCACGGCGGTGATCACATCGGTCAGCGCGGAGAACCACGGTTCCATCGTGTCGGCCTCTGGCCCGTACAGCGGCAGGAAGGTGCCGTGGCCCCAATCGACGCAGAGGTTCCACGGCGTGGCGCTTGCCGCCACATCGCTCATCATCTGGCGCGCCTGACCGATCGTTGAGGGCCACTCGCGGCGCATCGGCGTCGGCTCGACGTAAAGCTCACTCAACCCCGCAGCCTTCGCCTTTTCACCCAGGCGCAGCATGCATTCGACAAGGCCTGCATAGTCCGCAGCCTCGATGCTGTCGGCCTCGCTGCCATCCACGCGAGAGGCGATGGCTCCCAGCGGTCCGCCAACCCGTGTGATCCCGGCTTCTGCCGCAAAGCCATAAGCGCGCTCCAGCCATTGCTCCGCATAGGCGCGAACATCCGGATCCGGATGCAGCAACTGGTTGAAGGTGTAATGAGCAAGACCAATGAAGGCGCTATGAATGGTGATCCCGTGATCGTCCGCCGCCTTTCGCACATCCCGCGCATGGCGGGAGACAAGTGCTGACGGCCACATGGGATCAACCAGATCGAACGAGAACTGGATGAGATCGAGACCCAGTTGGTCGCGCACGACGGGCGCCCAAAGGTTGGGTGTCACCCAGCGTTTGACACAGAAGGACAGATTGATGCCGAGCGGGTTCGCACTGCTCATTTGGTCGCTCCCATGGTCAGGCCGCGCACCATGTGGCGCGACACAATGAGCGCAAAGATGGTGACGGGGAGAACGATGACCGTGCCGGTGGCCATGATCTTGCCCCAGGGCAGTTCATAGCCGGACATGAAGCTGGTCGCGACGACAGGGGCGGTCTGCACATCGCGGCGGGTCAGCACGAGCGCATAGAGCAGTTCGTTCCAGGAAAAGATGAAGGAAAAGATGGCCGAGACCGCAATGCCCGGCGCGCCGAGCGGCAGATAGATTTTGCGGAAGATCGTGAACTGGTCGGCACCATCCAGACGTGCTGCCTGTTCCAGATCCGGCGGAATGGACTTGAACTGGTCCGTGCAGATCCACACCACGATCGGCAGGTTGAAGGTGAGGTAAATGAGGATGAGGACGAGATGCGTATCCAGCATCTTGAGCTGCAGCGCCAGAATATAAACCGGCAGCGCCAGCACGATCGGGCTCTTCATGCGGTTGGAGATGAACCAGAACCACAGGTCGGATTTACCGCGAAACTCATAGCGGGCAAGCGCAAAGGCGGCCGGCGCGCCGAGCATCACGGCAAGTGCGGTGGTGGCGGTTGCGATGATCAGCGAATTGCCGACGGCGCCCAAAACCTTGGAATCCGCAAAGATTTCCCGGTAGTGATCAAGCGTCGGCGCAAACAGCCAGACCGGCGGCGAGGCGAGGATATCGGACTGCGTCTTGAAGCTGGCCGATACCATCCAATAGAACGGAAACAGCGTGAACAGGATAACAGCTGTCAGCCCGATGGCATGCAGGATCTTGCCCGACGAGAGACGCATCAGTTGACCTCCTTATAGAGTACGCGGATGTAAAGGCGGCTGATCAGGATGGTGATGATGAGAAGCAGGATGGCCTGCGCCGAGGCCGTGCCGAGATCGAAAATACGGAAGCCGACACGCTGGATGTAGATCGAGACGAGATCGGTGGCCGAACCCGGCCCTCCCCGCGTCATCACGAACACCATGTCGAACAGCTTCAGCACGTCGGCCGAGCGCAGGATGAGGAGCGCCGTCAGGCCGGGCATCAGATAGGGAAGCTGGACATGTTTCAGCATCGCCCACTTGGATGAGGTTTCCAACCGCGCCGCCTCCTCGATTTCGCCCGGCACCATGGACAGGCCTGCGAGAAAGATCAGCGCGCAAAATGGCGTCCACTGCCAGATATCCATGATGACGATTGCGGCAAATGCACCGGTCTGGGAGCCCAGCCAATCGAGCGCGCCAATCCCGAGACGATCCAGGAACCAGTTGGCGACGCCGAAATCACGGTTGAAAATCAGGCGACCGATCAAACCGACCACGGCATATGTGGTGGCGAGCGGCACGACCAGCGTGACGCGGGCAAGCGACTTCAGAAAACCCATGCCGGTCTTGTGCAGAAGAAGCGCGATCATCAGGCCGAGTGCGACCTCCACAGGCAGCACGGTGACATAAAATTTCGCTGTCAGGAACAGCGAGGCCCAGAACGTGCTATCCGTCAGCACGGACGTGTAGTTTTCGAGACCGATAAAGGGAAATCCATCGCGGGGGCGCGCAATATTGTAGCGCCGGAACGATGTGACCACCGCAAAAATGGTGGGATAAATGCCGATGATAAACAGCGTCAGAACGGCCGGCGCCAGGAACCAGAACGGCGTCCAGCGACCATAACCGCGATTGGGTCTGATGTGGGGTTTTGAAACAGGTCCAGGCATCAGGTCTTCCTCTTGATGCGGCGGCAATGCCGGCTTGGCATCATTCCAGATTGGTATGGTTGGCGCGCATGGCAGCGGGCCTCACGCCGAGCTTGTCGCGCACGGCAAGCACCAGCAGTTCAAAAGCGACATAGAGCGCGCCCTCGTACAGCGACCCCATGGGAAGCACGGAGGTTGTTTCACCCTGGTCGCTTGCCATGGTTTGAGCTGGAACATGCAGCACCACATCCGCTTTGGCTGCGGCCATACCCGAAGGCTGTGCCGTCACCACAAGAACACGGGCCTCTGCAGCCTTTGCCACCCCGATCAGCGCCGACACGGTGGAGAAGTCGCCGGGCCCTGCCGAGACAATCAGCAGATCACCCTTTTCAACCGGGGGCGTGGTCATATCGCCCACAACGGCGGATTTCAGGCCCAGATGGAACAGGCGCATGGCCAGCCCCTTGATCTGAAGTCCTTCGCGACCGACGCCGTAAAGCGCGATGCGCTTCGCGATGCAGATTTCGCTGACCGCTGCCTCGAATTGATCGCCATCGATACCGGAGAGGCAGTGGCCAAGTTCTGCCAGCGCCTGTTCATGAAGATGAAGCATGGTGTGGTTCCGCAGGATAAAGAGAGGCGGTCGGTGGTGGCGACGATGCACCACCACCGACCTTTAGAAACACCCTGGGAGGTGTTGGAGGTTGTCAGAGGCTTACTGCAACAGCTTCTTCTTGCCGTCGTAATAGCCTTCCTTCTGCAGGATATCTTCCATACGGGTGCCGATCTCCTTGGAGCCGGCCTCGACGGAGACCTGCCCCAGCATCATCTTGGAGCCCCATTCGGCAACGACTTCCGAAATCGCCGGCCATGCGGGGAAGCGCGGACGGAATTCCGGTACGCCCTTCTGCCAGGAGGCAACCATGGGCTCCACGAACTTGTACTTCGCCTTGATCGCCGGATCGTTGTAGACCGACATGCGGCCGGAAACGCCGCCGGCTTCCACATAGGATTTGGCAATGTCTTCCGATGTTGCCCACTGGATGAAGAGCCAGGTGGCCTTCTTCTGTTCCTCGGTTGCTTGTGCGGCGACGGCCAGCGAGAAACCGCCGAGTGCTGGCAGACGGCCGGCGGGACCGGCCGGTTCCGGACCCACGGCCAGGCAATCGCCGAGCTTGGAGGTCGCCGGATCAACCAGCGTTCCGTAGAACGCCGACCATTCGGTGATCATGGCAACCTGGCCTTGCGCCAGCGCATTCACGGCTTCCGCATGGTCGAAGCTGACGATACCCGGCGGCATGTACTTCATCAGATCCTGACGGAAGTTGAGGCCGGTCTGGCTTTCCTTGCTCATCAGGTTGGACTTGAACTGCTTGTCGAGCAGCGAGCCGCCGAACGGCCACAGGAAGCGCATAAAGCTATCGGCAGACTGGGTTTCGCCGCGCAGCGACTGCAGGGCATAAGCGTACTGGTTCTTGGAAGCGTCCGTCAGCTTGGGCGCGTAGACCTTCATCAACTCGTCCCAGGTGGCCGGCGGCTTGTCGAAACCGGCTTCCTTCAGCTTGCAGGAATTGTAGAACAGCAGGCCGGAATAGTTATCGAAGGGAAGGCCGTAGGTCTTGCCGCCCCAGGAACCGAAGGCGTCCAGCAGAAGCGGGAAAAAGCCATCGAGCTTCAGGTTGGGGTCGGTGATCGACTTGTCCTTGGAGAATTTCTCGATCGGATCGATCCATCCGTTTTCCGCGAACTCGCCGATCCAGACCAGATCCACCAGCGCCATCGTCAGGTCGCCCTGCGAGGTGAAGTTGAGCACTTCCTTCTCACGGGTGTTCTCGTAGGGCACGATCTCGTAATTGACCTTGATGCCGGTCTTCTTTTCGAACTCCGGCAAAAGCTTGATGATGGCGCGGTAACCGGGGCGATCCAGGAAGATGCCGCTGATTTGCGTACCCTTCAGGGGCTTGGCCGCATCTTCAAGCCAGTCGGCATGGGCAGACAGCGGCATGCTCGCAGTCGCGGCCGTCAGTGCCAGCACGCTTGCGCAGATTTTCAACAAACGTTTCATTCCACTCCT
>JAIXTO010000079.1 GCA_027483885.1 Rhizobiaceae bacterium | reverse complement strand
CCATTCCGGGAAGGCTTTGTTAGGCTGGACCGCCCAGGATGGCGCCGCAACCTTTGGAGGGCCCCATGCCTCGCCTTGCTTTCGCCGCCACCACCGGGGTTCATCATTTCCTGCTCGACGGCGTCGATGGAGGGGCGCTCATAA
The DNA here is from genome assembly GCA_027483885.1 of Rhizobiaceae bacterium. Lineage (GTDB taxonomy): Bacteria > Pseudomonadota > Alphaproteobacteria > Rhizobiales > Rhizobiaceae > Neorhizobium. The sequence continues at coordinate 23,878 of JAIXTO010000079.1, read as the reverse complement.
CCGGAAATGGTCTTGCGGCCGTATTCGAGCGCCACCTGCGGCACGGAGCCGTTCATGTAGGCGATCAGCGTCTGCTTCACGACGATGTAGAGGCGGTGCTGTTTGTTGCGCACGATCTTGATCTGCGAGCAGAGCGGGCTGACGAGGCAGTAGGACAGGAAGATGCCGAGCATGGTGCCGACGAGGGCGGCGCCGATGAGGCCGCCGAGCACTTCCGGGCTTTCGTTGATCTTGCCCATGGCCTTGATGACGCCGAGAACGGCGGCCACGATGCCGATGGCCGGGAAGGAATCGCCCATGATAACCATGGCATCGTAGGACTTCATCTTGTCGTGCAGGATGGTGTCGAGTTCCTCGTCCATCAGCGCCTCGATCTCGTGGCTGCGGGCATTGCCGATGATGATCAGGCGCACGTAGTCACAGATGAAGGCCGTGAGTTCCTTGTTCTTCAGCACGGTCGGGGCCGACTGGAAGATCGAGGATTCGTCCGGATTGTCGATATGCGCTTCGATCTCGTTGCGCGACTTTGTGCGAAGGTCCCGCATCAGGGAATAGAGGACACCCAGAACGTCGAGATAGTTGCGTTCCTTGGGAACGGCATGCTTGAAAGCCTCACCCAGCGCCTTGCCGGCATCCTTCACCGTTTTCATCGGGTTGGCCATGATGAAGCCACCGAGACCGGCGCCACCGATAATCACCAGCTCGAACGGCTGAACAAGGACGTCCAGATGGCCGCCCATGGCCATGTAGCCGCCGAGGACGCAGCCAAGTGTGATAACGAATCCGATAATAATGGTCATGGCGAGCCTGTACCGTGGTTGTATCAGGTTTCGGGATACGGTGCGTGGCTTGCGTGAGGCTGGGTAAACGGCGCCTGAAACCTGTGCCGGCGCGAAACAGCCTCGCGCAAGTCTGCCTTCCTAGTGTCGGCTGCATCAGGGGGTAACGCCCTCTCCACCCGTGCGGAGAGGTGCCCATCATGGGCGTTGCCCCCGTTCCCTATAGTTGAGACACGGAGGCAGATGATATGCAGTCCGGATTATATGTCGGTATTTCGTCGCAGATCGCGCTGGAGCGCCGGCTGAATACCATTGCCGACAACATGGCCAACATGAATACGGTCGGCTTTCGCGCGACCGAAGTCAAGTTCGACGAGGTCTTGAGCAAGACCCGAAACGAGCTGAACGCCAAGGTCGCCTTCGTCACCCAGGGCAACGATTATCTGTCGACACGCAGCGGTGCGCTCGAAAAGACGGGAAATGCGCTGGATTTCGCCATCAAGGGTGATGCCTGGTTTGCCATCGATACCCCTGCCGGCCAGGTTTTGACGCGTGACGGACGGTTTACCATGAAGGAAACCGGGGAGCTTGTGTCCAACATGGGTTATGCCGTGCTCGATGCTGGCGGCGCGCCGATCCAGCTCAACCGGGCAGGCGGACCGCCGGAAGTCGGCGCCGATGGTCGCATCAGCCAGGACGGCAATCCGGTCGCGACACTTGGCGTGTTCAGCGCCGATATTTCCAAGGGTTACCTGCGTTACGAAAACGCCGGCGTGATCCCGGTCGAACAGCCGCAGCCGGTCGTCGATGCATTCAATGTCGGCGTGACCCAGGGCTATCTCGAACAATCCAACGTCAATGCCATCGGCCAGATGACCGAGCTGATCCAGGTCAACCGGGCCTTCGAAGGCATTTCGGCGCTGATGCGCGACACGGAACAGCAGTTCGGCGAAGCGATCAAGACGCTGGGCGGCACGCGCTGACGCGCAAAGGATAAGACATGGAAACGAGAATGGCCGAAACCGGTGCCGGCGCAAAACTGTCTCATATGGCCGAGCTGGTGCGCCGGTTTGCCGATCCTTCGGTGGCCGTGGCACCGGGCGGGCGCGTACGCACCATCGCAGCTGGCCATTATACGGTGGCCGGCCTGTCCCGGCATGTGCGGCTTGGCGAATTCGTCGCCCATCGCAGTGCCACCGGCATTCATCTCGGCGAAGTCGTTCGCGTCGAGCCTGACATCATCTTTGTCTGCCCCATCGAGCCTGGCGAACCCATCGGCATCGGCGATGTCGTCATTCGCAAGGGCGCCTTTCGCGTCGCGCCGGATGAAAGCTGGTGTGGCCGCACGATCAGCGCGCTTGGCGAACCCATCGACGGCAAGGGGCCGTTGAAGAACGGCCCGGTCAAGCGCTCGATCTCCAACACCGCCCCGCCTTCCATGACGCGAAAGCGCGTCGAGACCGGGTTTCGCACCGGCGTTCGCGCCATCGATATCTTTTCGCCGCTTTGCCTTGGCCAGCGCCTCGGCATCTTTGCCGGCTCCGGCGTCGGCAAATCGACGCTTCTGTCGATGATGGCGCGTGCCGATGCTTTTGACCGCGTCGTCATCGCGCTTGTGGGCGAACGTGGCCGTGAAGTGCGTGAATTCATCGAGGATACGCTCGGCGACAACATGGCGAAATCGATCGCCGTCGTTGCCACCAGCGACGAAAGCCCGATGCTGCGCAAGATGGCGCCGCTCGTCGGCATCACCATTGCCGAGCATTTTCGCGACAAGGGCGAAAACGTGCTGTTCATCGCAGACAGCGTGACGCGTTTTGCCCATGCTATCCGCGAGGTGGCGGTTGCCTCCGGCGAGCCGCCGATTGCGCGCGGTTATCCGGCCTCCGTTTTTACCGAGCTGCCGCGCCTGCTGGAGCGATCCGGCCCCGGCGCAGAAGGTGCGGGCACGATCACCGCGATCATCTCCATTCTCGTCGATGGCGACAACCACAACGACCCGATCGCCGATTCGGCGCGCGGCATTCTCGACGGTCATATCGTTCTGGAACGCAGCCTGGCGGAAGAGGGGCGTTATCCGCCGATCAACCCGCTATCCTCCATCTCGCGTCTCGCCCGCAAGGCCTGGAACGGTGACCAGGAAAAGCTGGTGTCGCGGCTGAAGGCGCTGATCCACCGTTTCGAGGAAACCCGCGACCTTCGCCTGATTGGCGGTTACCGAACCGGCAGCGATCCGGATCTCGACATGGCGATCAAGCAGGTGCCGATCATCTACGACGTCCTGAAACAATCGCCGGGCGACCAGCCGGTGACCGATGCTTATGCGGATCTCGCCGCGGCGCTTCGCGCGGGCGCGGCTCCGGCGCAGACACCGACAAGACAAAGAGGATAACCGCCGATGAGCATCAACGCACGCGAAGACGCGCCCGTCGCGCGGGCTCGCCGCCGCCTTGCCGGCTTCAGGCTTTCGAGTGACCGGATGCTGGCGGGAGCCGGCATCCTGATTGCCATCGTATCTGCATCCTTCCCCTGGTACGTGTTCTTCAACGAAGACAAGTTCGGCATCAGGGTCACGCCGATGGAGATGACGCGCGACCTGCCGGAAGGCCCGCCGCGCCCTGTCTTCAGCGTTTCGCCGCTCGCCCTCGTCGACAACGACGACAAGACGACGCCGCCTGACAAGATGCTGGAACCGCTGGATACGCTGACGACGGCAACGGTTGCCAAGCCCGACCGTGGCCGGCAGACCGACAGCGCCGTGGCGCCGGAACAGCCTTTCCCCGGCGGCAACAGTTTCCGGTTGATGCATGTGGCCAACGGGCGCGCACTCATCCAGGACAATTCCGGCATGTATATGGTGCGGGTCGGTTCGATCCTGCCCGACAACAGCCGGCTCGCCATTATCGAGAAGCGCGACGGCAAATGGGTCATCATCACCTCGACCGGCGAGATCTACGATGATGCCGCATCGCCCGGCCCGTAAGTCTGACGCAAGATTAAAGGCATAGGCTTCCCCTACAAGATGGAGAGAAGCCCATGCAACCCATTCAACTGTTCGACCTGGCATCGCGTCAAGCGGAATGGCTGTCCATTCGCCAGGAGGTTGTTGCCGGCAACATCGCCAATGCCAACACGCCACAATACAAGGCCAAGGACGTCACGCCGTTCTCCGCCGTCCTCAACTCCACGGGCTTGAGCATGGCCCGCACGCAGCCGGGCCACCTCTCCGGCACCGGCGTCAGCAGCCGCATCAACGTGGATGTGGAAGAGGAAAAGCTCAACAACGAAATCGGTATTCAGGAATCGGGCAACACCGTTGGTCTTGCCGGAGAACTGACCAAGACGGGCGAGATCAAGCGTCAGTATGAGCTGAGCACGAACCTCGTCAAATCCTTCCATCGCATGATGCTGATGACAGTCAAGAGGTAGACCCATCATGGACCCGCTTTCAGCCGCTTCGAAAATCGCCGGCTCCGGCCTCGAAGCGCAGGCCACCCGCCTGCGCATCGTGTCGGAAAACATCGCCAACGCCCGCTCGACCGGTGATACGCCCGGTGCCGATCCCTATCGCCGCAAGACGATCACGTTCGGCGCGGAGCTGGACAAGGCGTCCGGTGCGCAGGTGGTCAACGTCAAGAAGCTCGGCACGGACCAGTCGGATTTCGTTGAGGAATACGATCCGGGCAATCCGGCCGCCGACGACAAGGGCATGGTCAAGATGCCGAACGTCAACATGCTGATCGAGATGGCCGACCTTCGCGAAGCCAATCGCACCTATGACGCCAATCTCCAGACCATCAAGCAGACGCGCGAACTGGTCTCCGCCACCATCGACCTCCTGAAGGCTTCGCAATGATCGACAATATCCAGAACGTCAGCTCACTTTCCCTGTCCCGTGGCCTTGGCGCATCGGCAACCGAAAGCTCCAGCTCTTCCTCATTGATGGCCGGTTCGGCAGCCCAGGCGGAAAATTCCGCCATGAGCTTTGCAAGCGTGCTCGGCAACATGGCAACGGACGCGGCCAACAACATCAAGGCGGCCGAATCCATGTCCTTCGAAGGCATCAAGGGAACGGCCAATACCCGTGAAGTGGTCGATGCCGTCATGCAGGCGGAGCAGTCGCTCCAGACGGCGATCGCCTTCCGCGACAAGATCGTCAACGCCTATCTCGAAATCACAAAGATGCAGATGTAACGGTTTGAGGACGAAGACATGAGAGCGCTTTCTGTCGCTGCAACGGGCATGGATGCCCAGCAGACCAATCTTGAAGTCATTGCGAACAATATCGCCAATATCAACACCACCGGCTACAAGCGCGCCCGCGCCGAGTTTGCCGACCTGCTTTACCAGACGGAGCGGGCCGCCGGCGTGCCGAACCGGGCAAACCAGGCCATCGTGCCTGAGGGCGCCAATATCGGCCTTGGCGTGCAGACGTCGGCCGTGCGCAACATCCACACCCAGGGTCAGCTGACGCAGACCGAGAACGATCTTGATCTCGCCGTCGTCGGCCGTGGCTGGTTCCAGATCCAGTCTCCGGACGGCACCACGCTCTACAGCCGCGCCGGTGCCTTCAACACCAATGCCGATGGCCAGCTGGTGACGATCGACGGTTATGCCGTCGTGCCCAACATCACCTTTCCGGCCAATGTCAGCGAAACCGTCATCAGCCGCACCGGCCAGGTCAGCGTGCGTGTCGGCAGCGACAGTGATTTCACCGAGATCGGGCAGCTGACGATTGCCAACTTCGTCAACGAGGCCGGCCTGAAGCCGCTCGGCGACAACCTGTTCCAGCAGACCGCAGCCTCTGGCGAAGCCATTGTGGCAGCCCCTGAAGATCCTGGCTTCGGTTACCTGAAGCAGGGGTATCTGGAAGCCTCCAACGTCGATGCCGTCAAGGAAATCACCGATCTCATCTCGGCACAGCGTGCCTATGAGATGAACTCCAAGGTGATCACCACCGCCGACGAAATGGCCTCCATCGTCTCTAAGAACCTGAAGTAACCGGAAACAAAGAGGGTGGCAGACATGATGTTCCGCCGGACACGCAGCATGAAGCGCCTTGCCCTGGTGGCGGCCCTGCACCTTTGTGCAGGACCGTTTGCCAGCCTTGCCCATGCAGACATGGGCGTCGCCATCGTGCCCACGCAGATCATCTATCCGGGCCAGGAAATCTCGCCGTCGGCGCTGAAGGAGGTCGAAGTGACCAATCCCAATATCGCCGGCGGTTATGCAACCGCCATCGACGAGGTGAGCGGGATGATCAGCACGCGCACGCTGCTGCCCGGCCGCACCATTCAGGTGGCAACGCTGCGCGCGCCCTTTGCGGTGAAGCGCGGCGCATCGGTGCGGCTCACCTTCGCGGTTGGCAACATGATGATTTCCGCCTCCGGAACCCCGCTCGAAAACGCCTCCGTCGGCGACGTGATCCGCGTGCGCAATCTGGATTCCGGCGTAACCGTTTCCGGCACCGTGATGGGTGACGGCTCCGTGCAGGTGATGGCGAAATGATGAAACGTCTTCTCGTGGCCGCCGGCCTTTCCGTCCTCTCCATCCTGACCTTTGCGGATCCGGCGCTGTCGGATGCCGCGCGCATCAAGGATATCGCCTCGCTGCAGGCTGGCCGCGACAACCAGTTGATCGGTTATGGTCTTATTGTGGGTCTGCAAGGGTCGGGCGACAGCCTGCGCTCCTCGCCGTTTACCGAACAGTCCATGCGCGCCATGCTGCAAAACCTCGGCATTTCCACGCAAGGCGGCCAGTCGAGCGCCAAGAACACGGCCGCCGTCATGGTGACGTCCACCCTGCCGCCCTTTGCAAGCCCCGGCAGCCGCCTCGACGTGACGGTGAGTTCGCTCGGCGATGCGACATCGCTGCGCGGCGGCACGCTGATCATGACCTCGCTCACTGGCGCCGACGGCCAGATCTATGCGGTCGCGCAAGGCTCTGTCATCGTCTCAGGCTTTTCCGCGCAGGGGCAGGCAGCTTCCGTCACCGAAGGCATCACGACGGCCGGCCGTGTGCCGAACGGTGCGATCATCGAGCGCGAGCTGCCGTCGAAATTCAAGGATTCGGTCAATCTCGTGCTGCAGCTGCGCAACCCGGATTTTTCCACGGCCGTGCGCATTGCCGATCTCGTCAACAATTTTGCCGCCCAGCGGTATGGCGGCCCGATTGCCGAGCCGCGCGATTCGCAGGAAGTCATCGTGCAGAAGCCGAAGACGGCGGATCTGACGCGCCTGATGGCCGAGATCGAGAACCTTGTGGTGGATACCGATACGCCGGCCAAGGTGGTCGTTAACGAACGCACCGGCACCATCGTCATCGGCGCGGATGTGAAGGTGTCGCGCGTTGCCGTCAGCTATGGAACGCTCACCGTCCAGGTCAACGAGACGCCGCAGATCGTGCAGCCGGAGCCGTTTTCCAATGGCGTGACGGCGGTGCAGCCGCAGACCGATATCAGCGTATCGAAGAGCGGCAGCAATGTCGCCATCCTCAACGGGCCGGACCTGCGCAGCCTTGTAGCCGGTCTCAACAGCATCGGCGTGAAGCCTGATGGCATCATCGCCATCCTCCAGGGCATCAAGTCGGCCGGCGCGCTTCAGGCGGAGCTGGTGATCCAATGACGAAGGGCAAGTTCATGATGACCGCAGCCGTTTCGAGCGCTTCTGCCTCCAAAGGCCGGTTCGCGCCAAAACTCCTGGCCGCCGCCGCCCTCTTGCTGCTTGTGCCGCAGGTGAATGCGCAGCAGGCAACGGCCCCGCTGAACGGCGCGCAGTTTCCGACGACAACAGGGCAGGACATCGAAAAGTTCTGCACCAACATTGCCGACAGCGCCCGCGACCAGCGTTATCTCCTGCAGAAACAGGAGCTGGAAAAGCTGCAATCGGGCGTCGATGAACGCATCGTCGTGCTCGAAACCCGCAAGGCGGAATACGAGGACTGGCTGAAACGCCGCAATGATTTCCTGGCCCGCGCCCAGGTCGGCCTCGTCGACATCTACAAGACGATGAAGGCCGACGCCGCCGCTCCCAGGCTCGAGGCGATGGAGCCGGGCATTGCTGCCGCCATCATCATGAAACTGCCGGCGCGCCAATCGGGCCTGATCCTCAGCGAAATGGATCCGAAAAAGGCCGGCATGATTTCCTCGATCCTCTCCAGCGCGTCAGACCCCAATACCTCGAAGGACCGTTCATGACCAAGCGCGCACCCGCTCTGCTGGCCGTTCTCCTGCTCACCGGCTGCCAGAGCCAGACGATCAAGGAAATCGGCAATGCCCCGGCCATGAGCCCGATCGGCAGCGGGCTGAATTATGCCCAGACGCCGCAGATGTCGCTTTATCCCAAGCAGCCGCACCAGACGGCCAGTGGTTATTCGCTGTGGAGCGACAGCCAGGCGGCGCTGTTTAAGGACGCGCGCGCGCTCAACGTCGGCGACATCCTGACCGTCGACATCCAGATCAACGACAAGGCCAATTTCGACAACGAGACCGACCGCAGCCGCACCAACGGCACAAGCCTCACGTGGAGCGTGGCCGCCAATATCCTCGGGCTCACGCCCTCCACGGATGGCGACATGAGCAGCGATTCCGACTCCTCATCGAAGGGCAAGGGCTCGACCAAGCGCTCGGAAAACCTGAAGCTTCTTGTGGCGGCGGTGGTGACGGGCGTGCTGGAAAACGGCAATCTCCTGCTGTCCGGCTCGCAGGAAGTGCGCGTCAACCACGAGATCCGCATCCTCAACGTCGCCGGTATCGTGCGCCCGCAGGATGTCGATTCCAAGAACGTCATTTCCTATGACAAGATTGCCGAGGCCCGCATCTCCTATGGCGGCCGCGGCCGCCTGATGGAAGTGCAGCAGCCACCGGTCGGCCAACAGGTCGTCGACCTGTTCTCGCCCTTCTGAGCAGACGGCAAACCGTAAAGGACCACGTGATGGAAGAGGCAGCGGACGGCGCTCCGGAAAAAAAGAAGGGTTCGATGGTGATAACGATCGTGGCCATCGCCATCGTGACGTTGGTCGGCGCCGGCGCCGGCTGGGTCCTGGGTGGCATGATTGCCCCAAAGGCGCCCGTCGAAGCGGCTGCGGCTGCCCCGGCGCCTGCCGCCGCGCACGGCGAGAAAAAGGAAGAAGGACTTCCCCATATCGCAACGGCTGCTGCCGGCGTCGTACAGCTGGAGCCCATCACCACCAATCTTGCCTACCCCTCCGACAGCTGGATCAGGCTCGAAGTGGCGCTCGCCTTCAACGGCCCGCCGGAACTGGCGATGGCGGAAGATATCCACCAGGATATCCTCGGTTACATGCGCACTGTCTCCCTTCAGCAGATCGAAGGGCCGCGCGGCTTTCAATATCTTAAGGACGACATTCAGGAACGTGTTGACCTGCGTTCGCAAGGCAAAGTATCGAAGGTGATGTTTAGGACCTTCGTGATCGAATGATTCGACTGATCTCGCTGCTGATCGCCCTTGTGGCGATACCGGGTCTTGCGCTGGCCCAGCAATCTCCGACGGATCTCCTGAACCTGCCAATCGACGGGTCGGCTGCCGCATGGATCATCCGCACCTTCGGGCTTTTGACGGTGCTCTCCATCGCGCCGGGCATCCTCGTGATGGTGACGAGCTTTCCGCGCTTCATCATTGCCTTTTCGATCCTGCGCACCGGCATGGGGCTTGCAACCGCCCCTTCCAACCTCGTCCTCATCTCGATGTCGCTGTTCATGACCTTTTACGTCATGTCGCCCACCTTCGACCGGGCCTGGAGCGACGGCGTGCAGCCGCTTTTGCAGAACCAGATCAACGAGGCGGAAGCCGTGCAGCGGATCGCTGAACCCTTCCGCACCTTCATGAGCGCCAATACGCGCGACAAGGACCTGTCGCTGTTTGTCGACATCGCGCGCGAGCGCGGCCAGTCGGTCGGCACGGCTGATCTCATCGATTACCGCGTGCTGATCCCGGCCTTCATGCTGTCTGAAATCCGTCGCGGCTTTGAAATCGGCTTTCTGATCGTGCTGCCCTTCCTCGTCATCGACATGGTCGTTGCCGCCATCACCATGGCCATGGGCATGATGATGCTGCCGCCGACCTCCATCTCGCTGCCGTTCAAGATCCTGTTCTTCGTGCTGATCGACGGCTGGAACCTGCTTGTCGGCAGCCTGGTGCGCTCCTTCAACTGACTTGTGCGCCCTTCACCCGGTCAGGCGGGCGAGCGCCTGCCGCTGGATTTCCATCATGCCCTGCAACAGACGCGTGGTTTCGACATGGATGTCGACCAGCGTTTTCTGGTCGGCCGAGATCTGATCGAGATCGCTGACGGCCTGTTGCATGGCTGATTCCAGCTCCGCCGTGCGCTCGTTCTCGTATTCTCTCATCTGAGGTCTCCGGTCAGGCAGCCAGGGGCGGCGGCGGAAGGAGACCGGCCGCGTGATGGCGCAGGTAAAGCGAAAGGACGGCCGTCTGCTTGTCCTGCAGATAGGCTGCCAGATAATCGTCCTCGCCATAAGAGGTGAGGTTCTGTTCGATGCGCTGGATGAACTCTTGATGAAGCTCCGGCTGCAGGTTCAGCGAGATCCAGTTGAGAATGTCGAGCTTGAAGGCGAGGAGCCAGACATAATGCCGTGTCCTCGTCTCCGGACGCGCGGCAAACAGTGTTTCCACCTCATCGAGCGCCTGGAAGATGTCGAAGCGCTGGCGGGAAAAATTGTTGGAAAGCTGAGGATTGCCGGGCGCGCTGACGTGGTTGATCAGATGGCGGTTCAAAAGGCCGATCTTGCGGGCATTCAGGTATATGTGCCAGTGCGCGTAGACATCGTTGTGGACGCGGGTGCCTGAAAAATAAAGGCCATTGGCCTTGTAGTGCCCGGCATCGATGATCTTGTTCCAGGGATAGTTGACGGTTGTGAGGACCCGGCCACCCTCATCGAGGCCAAGAGTGCGGAAGGCCGATGCCCCGCACAGCGTGGACCAGGTGTTGGTATCGATCGGTTGCATCGGGCGCACGGGTGAGGATGCGTCTTCCACCAGCCCATAACGGAAGGTGACGACATCGACGCCCGATTGCGCGATGGCCTGTGTGGCCGTGTCGAGAGCACCGGGCAGCAGCAGGTCGTCTGCATCGAGGAAATAGAGATAGCGGCCGCAGGATGCCTGCAAACCTGCCGTGCGCGCCACGCCGGCGCCGCCGTTTGCCGGCTGGCGGATCAGCCGAACTCTCGGTGTGCGTGCGGCCCAGGCAGCCACCACGTCCGAGGTTTGGTCCGTCGAGCAATCATCGACAACGATGACTTCCAGCACGCTGTCATTCGACAGCACCGATTGCAGCGCACGATCGAGCTTCTGACAGGCATTGTAGGCCGGGATGATCACACTGGTTACCGACATTCAGCCTCCGGAGGTGATGGTGCGTGCTTGTAGCTGCCATTGCTACGCTGCAAAACTTGTGCAGGGCTGTCACACGGGCGCTCGACCGAAAGGCCGGGGCAAGGCTGAGTGCCGATAAGACACTGAAGGGGCCATGTGCGCGACACGCGCGGCCCCGGCTGACAGTTGGCAAGGGAGCCCCGAACATGCAGCAGGATCACCGGTCCGGATCGTTCGCCGCCGGCGACATGCCGCTTGCCGAGCAATTGCGCCAGCGGATCCATGACGTGTGCGGGCAGCAGAAGGTGCTGACCGATTTTCAGGTGGAAACGGTGCGGGCGCTGCAGGTTCTGCGCCAGCAGCAGATGCAGCTTCTGGCGCTGATGAACAAGTCCACGCCCGCCGGCCCGCCGCTTGCCTTGCCTGCTACCGCCGAGGTTCAGGCGCCGCTTCCGGTGCTCGATGGGGTGAAGGTCGTGCAGATCGGCGCCCTCCGGGATGACGCGGCCATGCTGGAGGGCGTCCTTGGCCAAGCCGGCGCCTTTCGGGCCGGAACGATGGAGGACGCGCTTGCCATGGTAAAGGCGCGCGCGCCGGGCGAAAGCGTGGTTGTCCACCTGTCCGATGCCGAGGCTCTTTTGCGCCCCGCGCCGGATGTGCGCCATGCGCAAGCCATGGCGGATGGCCTCATTCACAAGCTCAAGATCTTCCGCCAGCTCGGCGGCCATGTCGTCTGGACAATCGCTTGCCTGCCGGGCGCGAGGGGGGCTTTTGCCGCTCTTGCCCGGGAGATGACCAAGGGGCTGATTGCCAACGGCGTTGATCGCATCCATGTGCATGCCGAGGCGCATCGCCGTGAGCTGGAAGACCGGTTTCAGATGGCGGCCGGCAAGGTGAGGGTGGTCGCGCATCCCGGCTATGCCGGCCTCCTGCCAAGCCACGTGTCGCGCGAAGCCGCCCGCCGCAGGCTCGGCATAGGGGCCCCGATACGGCTTGTCCTGATGCTGGCCGATGGTCTTGACGAAAGCGAGTGGAACGCGGTCACCGGCACTGTCCGGGATGTCGCGGCATCCGGCCTGCCGATCCGACTTCTGCCTGTATCGCTTGTGGCAGATGATGTGGCGCCTGCCGTGTCATCGCTTGTCATGCCGCTTGGGGAGGGGGCGCGTCACCAGTGGCTGTTGAAGGCCGCCGACGCGCTTCTTGTTCCGCAGCGCCAAGCGTTCTCCTCGGTCGATCTGGCGCTGGCGGCAAGTTTTGCCACGCCGGTTCTGGGGCCGCAGGGGTGTGGTCCGGCAGACGGCTCAGGCCTTGCCTATGATCCTCGCCAGCCGCAAGGCCTGCGGGACGCGCTTGCCGCGTTTGCGGCGCGTGCCGACGCCGGGTCAAGCGTATCCGCTTTCGAAGCCAGCGCCGCCTGGACACGGCTGGCCGCCGCCCTCTACCGCTTCTGACTTTTCCTTCCTGCCTTTCACCGCTCTGCCGTTGAGGCATGTCGTGCGCCGGCGCGGGGCCGTCGCAGCGGTTCTCTTCACGTCTCCTATCATCTGGCAAATGAAAAAGGGGATGGCAGTGCGCTGCCATCCCCCTTGTCTGCGTCGTCTGCTGTTGCGGTTCAGCTCTGGACCATCAATTCCGCCTGACGGATCGCGTCGAGGAAGCTCAGGTCTTCGGCCTCGTCCTGCACATAGACGAAGAAGTCGGCCTCGGTCTGAAGCTTGAACTTGTAGGGGTTCTCGATGACCTTCTTCAGCGTCCACTGCGGATAACGGCTTTCGATGAAATCGGTGAACTTGCGGTGGCGGACATGGTTTGCCCCCCGCTTGTCGGCTGCATCGAAGTTGGATGCGTAGATCACCACATAACGGCTCGATAGGGTAAACAGCCGGTCCAGATAGGCCTCGAAAACCCGGTCATCGACCAGATGGTAGAGAACATCGAGGGAAAGCGCGCAATCGTAATTGTCTTCGTGCAGTTCCCAGTCGAGCGAGGGATCATCCATCCAGATGAAGTCGTAGCCGGGTTTTGAAGCATACATCGCCTTGGTACGCTCGATGGCGGTGCGCGAGACGTCGAAGCCCGTGTAAAGCGGGAAATCGAAATATTGCAGCTGGTTACCATCTCCGGAGCCCATTTCCGCAATGGATTTCAGCTTGCGCTGACGGGTAAAGAAGTTGAGGACCACGCCCTTGTAGCGGGCCAGAACATCGTAGGAGCCCGGGCCGGAATTGCCGCCGCTGCGATAGCGCTCTTCCCAGTAGCGGGAGGAATCGAAAACGAGCGGTGCTTGCGCGGGCGGCTGGGCGGGCTTTGGAGTTTCAACTGCGGGCGCTGTGGTCGCAAGCGGTGCGCTTTGCACCGGCCTTGCGGAAGCCGGCGCCGGCATGGTCGCATCCAGTCCGATCAGATATGGCGAAGCTGACGATTCCCAAGGCTGCTGCGGCGCAAGCGGCACGCTGTCGATCACCGGAACCGGGGGCGACAGGATCGCGTCCAGTTCGCGCAACTGCCTGGAGAGCGGGAAGTTTTCCGCCACATAGTCGATCCACTGATGGGTCTTGCCGTTGAGGATCAGTTGCACCGCCTCGGCAATGGAGGAGAAGCGGATTTCGTCCGGCCAGAATTCCTCGGCACCGGGATAGTCATGCACCACCGGCAGCGCGCCGACGGCCATGGCTTCTGCAATGTTGTAGCCGAAGCTTTCATGGATCGAGGTGGAGAGGATGACGCCCTTGTCGGCAAGGAACGCCGGCATGTTCTGCTGCCAGCCGTAGAAACGCACATTGTTGGTCAGCGCCAGCCGTTCGGTGGTGCGCTGGAGATAAGGCATGGCAACGAACTCTTCCTGCGCGCCAGCCACATGCAGCGTGTAGGAGGGATCGACCTTGACCAGTTCATGCATGATCTGCAGGAACATCGGCTGGTTCTTGCGCAGGAAGGGCTTGGCAACCCAGGCGATCTGCTTGCGGTCCAGCGTGGCGATGGGCTTGAACTTGTCGAGGTTCAGGCCGTTCCACAGAACATGCGTGCGCGTCTTGGTCTCAAGCTTCGGCACGCGGTGCTTCAAAACGCGCAGCATGTCGTGCGAGACAAGAATAAGGTCGTCGATATAGTCGAAACGCAGCCGCTGCGGGAAACTCGATTCGACAATCTCGAACCGGTGCCAGCGCACGATCACCCGCTTGCCCATGCTGCGAATGTTCTGGTTCAGCGCCTGCAGGAAAAGCTCGTTGCAGAATTCGAACCAGACGACATCAGCCCATTGGACGACCTTTTCGATGTCCTGCATGTTGCGCGGGCATACGGCCATGATCTCGTAGGTTTCCGACAGGTGCCGGGCGATATCGCCGATGAAGCTGTCGACCTCGATCAGAATTCCCAATTTCTTTTTCTGGATCATGAAGCGTCCACTATCGGTGCGGTTGGAGACATCTCGATTGAAGGAAGCGGCTTTCAGGCTGTGGCCAGGGCGCACGCTCTCATTCTTCTGCACCCGGTTTTAGGCATTCTAGCTTTCGCCAGGCTGGAGCCAAGCCTGCTGAAAAACGAGGCGGCTGCCAGCCTGGCACAAGCTGGAACGGATATGCGGAGAAGATGTTGGTGGAGCCCCGTTCGTCGCGAGATGGCGGGGGATCCACGTCGCAATCCCGGAGACATGCCGTGACATTTCAACCGCGCCCCCAGACCGGCGATACGCTTTACCTGATCGGTGCCAATGGCGAGACCATCACATCGGTGGCGTCCGTGCGGGCTCCAACCATTCCTGCGCAAACCGCGCCGGGAACGTCAGCGGTACGCGATGGTGAGCGGAAGGCTCCGGTGCCTGTCGATACGCGACCATTGGTTCGCACCTTCGATGTGTTCGATACGTTGATTGCCCGGCGATGCATCGAGCCCGCAGGCATCTTTGCCATCATCGAGGAACGGTCGGGCCTCAAAGGTTTTGTAGCCGCGCGCCGCAAGGCTGAAGCCAACGTGCTGGCCGGACCGCACGATCTGGATGTAATCTATGCGGAGCTGGCGACGCTTCTCGGCGTCGAGCCGGTCAAGCTTGCCGCCCTGAAGGCGCTGGAACTGGATGTTGAAAAACAGCAGGTGATCCCTATTGCCGAAAACATCGCGCGCGTGCGCCATGGCGACGTGCTGATTTCCGACATGTATCTGGGCGCCACCCATATCCGCAGCCTGCTCGATCACGCTGGGCTTTCCGCCAAGGTCGGCCTGGTGGTGACCAATGACGGCAAGAAGACCGGCCGCATCTGGCCCGAGATCGCCGAAAACCTGCGCATCGAGGAGCATCTCGGCGATAACGAGCATTCCGACGTCAAGATGCCATCCTCCTTCCGGATTTCTGCCCGGTTGACCCGGCTCGACAAGCCGTCCACCGTCGAGAGCGTGCTGATCAATCTGGGCCTGCGGCAGCTTGCCGAGTTGTGCCGGGAAGCGCGCCTGCGCACCTGGTCGGACGACAAGGCTGTCCGGCTGGTCCAGCTGGTCCAGGCCAACCTCAATTTTCCCCTGATGCTGATGGCGAGCATTGAGCTTGCCAATCTGGTGCGCCAGCTCGGCTGCCGACGCGTGCTGTTTTCCAGCCGCGATTGCGACATGTGGGTGCCGTTGTTCGAGGAAGTCGTGCGGCGCATGGGCGTGACCTGCAAGGCGGAATATTTCTATACGAGCCGGCTTGCCAAGATGCAGCCGTCCGACAGCTACCTCGCCTATGCCCGCGACCGTATCGCCAAGGACAGCATTGTCGTCGATCTCTGCGGTACCGGCTGGTCGCTTTCCCATATGGCCGCGCGGCTTGGCCTGTCGAACGTCCCGGTCTTCTTCGTCCACAAGCTGCCCTCGGCAAAAGCCTATGAGGAACTGTCGCGCACGCCGGATGCCTGTGTCTTCCATGCACTGATCCGGCACGATGCGCCCGACGTGTTCAACACGATCCTCGAAATGTGCAATTATTCGGACCACGGCATGGTGCGCGACGTGCGCATGGTCGAGGGCTTTGCCGTGCCGGTGCTTGCCGAAGACGAGCGCGGCCCGCGCGACCACGCCGCCGTCATGGCCCAGAAGGAGACCTTTGCGCTTGCGGTCTCGCTGATGGAGAATTTCGATCTCAATCATGTGCTGCAGCTGGATCAGGCGTCGATTTCGGCGGTTGCCATGGCGCTCTACCAAAGCCTGTCGCGCCAGCAGTCGCTGCGAGGTCTCTATGGCAAGGGCCACATGGACGAGGAAGTGCGCGTGCGCGCCCAGATCGGTTGCAACTGAATGTCAGACACTTTTTACAAGGAGAAACGGCCGATGGAACTGGTGGAACTCGCCGATCACTTCCAGACCGACAAGGGCACGCGAACGGGCCATGCGCATAATTACGCGGTGTTCTATTCGTTCCTGTTCGAAAGTTTCCGCCACGAGGCGTTTCCCATGCTGGAAATCGGCCTGCAGCGCGGTGGCGTGGAAGCCGGCGCCTCCAAGGATCGCGTCGGTTCCGACGTGCCGTCGATCCGCACCTGGCTCGATTATTTCCCGAAAGCCGAGATTTTCGGCTTCGACCTCTCGGACTTCAGCCACATCCATCTGGACCGTTTTCGCTTCTTTCGCGGCGATCTGGGCAATGGTGAGGATCTTGATCGGCTTGCCGGCAATCTGCCAGCCCTCAAGCTGCTGATCGACGATGGCTCGCATGCATCCTTCCACCAGCAGTTCGCCTTCCTGAAACTGTTCCACAAGGTCAAGCCGGGCGGCTTTTACGTCATTGAGGATTTCCACTGGCAGCCGCCCTTCGAGACGGACCTGCCGCCTTGCCACAAAAGCGCGAAAGTGTTCGAAGATTTCGTCGAGACCGGCCGTTTCGACATTCCCTTTGCCCATCCCGATTATCTCGCCGCCATCGCCAGCCAGATCCAGCATGTCTTCGTCCATCGCAACAACCGCGGCGGCATCGATAAATGGCAGACCAAGATGGTCGCCATCCAGAAGAAGGCCTGAGGTGCCGGGAGCCATGTCGATGAGCCAACTGTCCTATAGCGTCGTCACCGGCTGGTATGCCGACCACAAGACCCGCACCTATGCCACGCGTGGCGACGAGTTCGTGCGCTCTACCGAGTGTTTCGATCTCTGGTATCACTGCATAAAGGCGTTTACCGCGCCGGAAAGCATCCTGATCGTTGATTCCGCATCGCCGGTCATGCCGGACATTCCCGATGATCCCCGTATCAGCATCATGCGGCTCAAACAGAATTTCGGTCATGCGGTGCAGGGGTTGAGTTATCTCAGCGGCTGGTCGAAGGCACTTCTTTCGGGCTTGATGTATGGCTTCACCAATGGCTCGGACTACACGGTGCTGATCGAGCAGGGCTCCCTCTTTTACGGCCGCGACATCATCGAGCAGCAGATCGCAGCGTTTCCGGATGCCGATATCATTGCGCCGGACGGACGCGGCACGCCCCAGCCGTTACAGACCGGCATCATGATCTTCCGCAGCGCCATCATCCCAGATTTCATTGCGGCCTATTGCCGAATTGCCTCCGGCGACAGATCGCTCAGTCCCGAGGTGAAGTGCGCGGTTGCCGCACGCGGCATGAACCTTGTCTTTTCGCCTCTGCCCTACGGGCGTCGGCGGCCGCTCGACATGAGCGCCGAACACTTTTTCTTCCGCCACGGCACGACCGAGGAAATCCGCGCCTTCACCCGCCATCTCGGCTGGGGCGGCCACCTGGTCGACAGCGTTCTGCTGCGAGAGGCCAGCTGAAAAGCCGCACAACAATTTTTTGGAAGATGGCGTAAAAACATCAAAGGGGCGGCCCGTCATGCCGCCCCTTTGATGTTTTCTTGAGAACAGCATCGCGACTGCAGATGCCATCCTGTTCCAGCGAAGGATGGACCCGAGGCTCTAACACCCCGGGCCTTTCTCAACGGCTCAGAGCACGCCCGCGACGGGACGCAGCCGGAAGCCATAGGTGGCAAACACCGCCTGCTGTTCGGCAAGAGCCGTGCCGAGATTGTAATTGGTTGCGATCGGGCGGGTGTGCTTGACGCCGAACTGGTCGAGGATCGCCATGCGGGTTTCCGGGCGGCCAAGAAAGCTTGGCCACAGGTGGTCGAGACCATAACCGCTTTCGGAATCGCGGAAGCTTTCGATGCAGATCTTCAGCGCACGGCGGGAAAACAGCGGGCACATGATCTCGATGAAGGGCTCGTGGCGCACGCCGCCACCGGGCTTCTGGAAGGTGATCGGATGGGTGGGGTGGCTTCCCTCGCCGGTCGATAGTGCCGGCTGGCAAAGATCCAGTTCGTGCCGGCGGCTGAGGTGGAACATGCGGTTGATGTCCTGCCCGCTGATCAGCAGGTCGTCGTCCGGCATCCAGATCCGGTCATAACCCCAGAGCGGGCTGTCTTCGTAAAAGAGATCGTAGATCAGCTTGAACTTCCGCTTCTGCGGCAGATGCGCCAGATATTCGACGGCGGCTGGCAGGAAAGGACGCTCGGTGCCGTAATAACCGACGCAGATGTCCCAGTTGCGCTTGTTGTCCGCGATGTCTTCCTGCCACCGGCCGTGCAGGGAGGTTGAGCCGGCGGGCACCACGACGAGGTTCGGGCGGCGCGGTTTCGGCGCTGCGACCAGAAACTCCGCCCGGCGCGGCATGCTCTTCGGCGTTGCGTTGATCGGGTGCTGGGGATGGTCCGACGCAGTCAGGATGAACAGCGCATTGGCGTTGCCGATGGTGCCACGGCCGCCGAGCGCAACGGTCCGGCCGTCCTCGATCTGGGCTGCGGTAAAGATCGCCGAAGGGTGTCCCTCTGCGTTGACGAAGCAGAGATGGCCGTCGAAGACGTGCCAGTATTCGACGGATGGATCAAACATGTTGCCGACCCGTCCTTCCGGTGCCAGCACCAGGAAGGGGCTGATCTCCCCGGTATCGAGGCTGCTCAACCGCCAGAAAGTGCCGGTCAGGTTTTCTTCGGACAGCGCAGGCGCCTTGGCCCAGTTGTCGGAAGCCGAAGTGGGGGCGAGGGGGCCGGCGGCTATGGTCATGGTCTCTCCTTCTGGCACGGCCGTGCCGCCGTGGCGTGTTGTAGGGGAGGACCGGTGTTCGGGCGCCATGCCCGGAAACTGCCGGCCCTGCCTTGAGGTTGTTCCATCCGCCCCCCTCCACCGTCTTGAGGAAAAGCGTACGGATGGCGTGCGGCGGCAAAGGCCGCAAATCCGAAGACGATCCTGCGCGATCAAGCTTGCCCAGGGCTGGTCCCCGTAGATGTCGCAGGGTCATCAGCCTCGCGAAAGCAAGAGGCGGTATTGCGACAGTCCAAGCGGTCCTCACGCGCGAAGGACCCATGATCTCGCCAGGGAGAGCCCGATGTTTTCCACCATACCCATGCTGTCGATCTGTGTTCCCACCTACAACCGCCGGCCGATGCTGGAACGCAATGTGAAGTTCCATCTGGAGGCGTTTCGCCGGATGGGCATTTCCTTCGAGATGGTCATCGTCGATGATCGCTCGACGGACGGCACACATGAATTTCTCGAGCAACTGTCCGGCGTGCCGGAGATCTCGCATCATCGGCGCGTGAAGAATTCCGGCTTCCTCAGCAATTATGCCTTTGCCATGCAGCGGGCACGGGGGAAATACGCACTGTTCCTTGGCGATGATGACCTGCTGATCCCGGCAAAGGTGGCCGAATATCTGGCCATGCTGGAGGCTGATCCGGCACTCGGCATGATCCAGGCGCCGTGGATGCTGGTTAACGAAAAGACCGGCGGCACGGATATGCAGCCCTTTTATCACATTCCCGGCCCGACACGGTTTCGCAAGGACGAGCATCAGCAGATGCTGGATTTCCTGCTGACGCACCACGTCTTCCCGGAATTCCTCATCATCCGGCGCGAAATTCTCGACCAGACGATCTCCAGCCTTGCACCGTTCATCTTCTGGGCTTTCCTTTATACCACGCGTGCGCTTGGCAAGGCCGATGTGCTGTTCCTGCCGGCACCCTTTGCCCGTGTGACCGGCGTTGCAGCCGATGGCGACGTGCAGCAGGGCAAGAAGGAATGCATGTTCCAGTGGGATACCTACCTCGGCGGTCTCGAATATCTCGCCTCGCATGCCAAGATCTCGACGCGGCTCACCAATGCCGAGCGGCTGAATTTTCACGAGCGTTTCGTGCAGTTCATGCTGGTGCGCAAATCGGTGGCGCTGCGCCTTCACATGGCGTTCCGCAACTGGCCGGAAGCCTACATCATGTATCACCGCATGTCGGCCTATCATCCGTCTCCGGCGACCCAGGAGGCTTATGGCCAGATCTGCACGCTGGCGGCCATCGTCACGGCACTGACGGAAGCGTCGGGGTATAGCGGCGGGCCTGTCGTGGTCGATCCGATCATCACCAACGAGGCGCTGCAGATGATCCCCGATGCGCTGAAGCCGCATGTGGTGCGCCAGCCGCCCGTCGGTCACCAGGGCCCGCGCTCCTGGCTGGTCATGCAACCGGATTTCGCCGCCCAGGCGCCGGTGGGCGATGGCGTGTTCGAACTGCGCCACTACATGGCCCAGTTCGCCTGATGGCTTGAAAGGTCGCGGGACGAAAGTCTCGCATACCCGTAGATTCGTAAAAGGGCATCGCCAGCCGGCGGTGCCCTTTTTTTTGCGCCGGGCGGGGCCGGATCTCTCTCCAGCGCCTCGAACGCAAAAAGCTCCCCGGCATAGACCGGAGAGCTTTTCGACAAGGGGAGGGCGGGGCAGGACCGCCCCTTTCAATTCAAGGGTTTAGCTTGAAGGCCCCTCTATGAGGAAAGGTTGCGTGCGGGCGGCAAGTGCCGGGATGTCGATATGCTCGGGCGCCAGTTTCTGGCGGGCGCGATCGGCCATCATCTCGTAGCCGGTTTCCAGGTGACGGCAGAAACGTTCGGCATCAAACAGCGGTTTCACCAGCCGGTTCTCTTCAAGGCGGGCCCGAAGTGCCTTCACCTTCTCGGGATTTTCATAAAGCGCCACGGCCTGTTTCAGGTAATCGGCCTCATCCTCGGCAATCAGGTCCGGCACGCCGATGGCGTTCAGCAGGCTTTCCGAGACGCGCGAGGCAAAATGCTGGCCCTTCATGGTGAGCACCGGAAGCCCTGCCCAGAGCTGTTCGGAGGTCGTGGTATGGCCGTTATAGGGGTAGGTGTCGAGACCGACATCGGCGAGCGAAAGCCGGGCCAGGTGCTCCTCGTAGGAGACGACCTTGGTGAACACGATACGCTTCGTCTCGATGCCCGCTGTGGTCAGCTTGCGCAGGATGTTGTCGCGGCTGTCGTTCGACTTGCACATGATCCACAGCACGCTTTTCGGCGTCGCCTTCAGGAGCTTGATCCAGAGGTTGATATTGGCAAGCGAGATCTTGCGTGTGGCATTGAACGAGCCGAAGACGAAGGCGTCTTGCGGCAGCTTGGCATCGGCGCGGGTGAAAAGGTCCCGGCGCGGGCGCTCATAGGGGTCGTTCGGCTGGTAGGTCTCCGGCATCCGGCAGAACTTTTCCCAGTAATGCGGCTTGGAGCTATCCGGCAGCACATGATGGTCGCCGATGATGTAATCGAGATCGGTATTGACGGTGGTGCCGGGAAATCCGAGCCAGGCGACCTGAACCGGGGCCGCCTTGAAATTGAGGATGCCCGGCCGGCCGCCGCGGGTGTGGCCCTTCATCTCGACGAGGATATCGATGTTGTGCGACCGGATGACCTCGGCCGTTGCCGGGTAGCTGAGGTCACGCACGTTGACGATACGGCCCCAGTTTTCTCGGCCTGTCTCGTGTTCCAGGTGCTTGGGGTCGGTATAGCAGAACAGCGTCACCTCGAAGCGTTCCGGATCATGGGCTTCCAGCACGGCGCGGAACAGCTTCATCGTCGCATGCTGGCTCCAGAAGTCCGAAGACAGGTAGCCGATGCGGATCTTTTGTCCCCAGGTGTGCGGCATGGTCAGCCGCTCCTGAGGGTTGGTGGCCGGAAAGGCATCCGCCTTGTAGCTGACGAGCTTGTTCATCGCCTCGTCGGTCAGCCAGTGCAGGTTATAGAACGGCGTTTCCACGCCAAGCAGCCGGCGATCGTTGCTGGCGATGCGCTCCAGGCGCGGCTGCAGGCGCTCCATTTCGGCATAGTTGTTGATTTCGCGCTGCGCCACCAGATGCGCCATGATCAGGATCAGGCTGTTGGGCATGCGCGACAACAGGTTGGCAACGGATTCGCGGTCGCGGTCGTTTTCCGGCGTGCCGGTCAAAAGCAGGAAGGCGAGGCTGTTGTGCTGGGAATTCTCGCTCATCGACAGGGCCGGCAAAAACACCCGCACCATGTCCTTTTCACCGCGTTTCATGAACAGCGAGGTGATGATGAAGGCGAGATCCGGGTCCTTCTGGGCACGCTGCAAAAGCGGGCGGCCGAGGCTCAGCGCAAGGTCGTCCTGACCCAGATCGAAATAGATCTTCATCGCCTCGGCATAATAGTCCTCCGCGCGCGATCCCCCAAGTTCAGCGGCCAGCACATAGGTGCGTGCGGCATCCTCGCGAAACCCGAGCGCCACCAGCGTGCGCGCCAGAAGCGTATAGGTCTTGGCATCCTTAGAGTGGTCCAGCAGCTTGTTCAGCGAGGTCAGCGCCTCGGTAAAATGGCCGCGGTGAAAGCTCTTGGAAGCATCGGAAAACAGGGTCTGCGGGCTCAACATCCAGGCTCCGGATTGGGTTGCCGATCATTGATCGCGGACGAGAAGAATCCACGCTCGGTTTACCATTCCTAAAGAGCCAAGCTTGCCCGAAACCGGTGGCCCCACACAGTTGACGAATCAATGACTGGATAGCTGCAATTGTCCATAGCCACTTAAGACATCTGCAATGATTGTCTGCGAGTGTCATTCTCACATGACGGGTTTGGTTTTCCTGAAGATCCGGAACCGAGTGGGCATGAAGCCAGACGTCATCACCGGTATTTATAGCCCGGTATGTCCCCCAGTAGTACTCCGTCAAACAAGGGACTAGATTCACCATGACCAGCATTCTCACGAACAACGGTGCAACCGCTGCACTGGCGACCATGCGCTCCATCAACAACGACATGGAGACCACGCAGAACCGCATTTCGTCGGGCTACAAGGTCGAAACCGCTGCTGACAACGCCGCTTACTGGTCGATTGCGACCACGATGCGTTCCGACAACAAGGCTCTCGGCACCGTTCAGGATGCTCTCGGCCTTGGCGCTGCCACCACCGATGTCGCCTACACTGCACTTGAAGCTTCGATCAACGTGGTCGACGAAATCAAGTCGAAGATCACCGCCGCTTCCGAACCGGGCGTTGACAAGGACAAGATCCAGAAGGAAATCAAGCAGCTGCAGGACCAGCTCGTTTCGATCTCCAAGTCGGCCTCCTTCTCCGGCGAAAACTGGGTTTACCACACTGCATCCGCCGGCACCGGCACGCAGGCCATCGTTGGTTCGTTCAACCGCGACGACGCCGGCAATGTCAGCCTGACGACGCTCGAATACGACACCGGCAATTCCTCGCTGGTGGAAGTCGACTCGTCCGGTTCCTACGTCACATCAGTCGGCAAGGGCCTCCTGTCCTCGAACATCGAGTACACGAACGCCACCGGTTCGACTGCAACGACGAGCTTCTCCGTTCTGACGCTCGACGTCAGCAGCGACGACCTGACGGAAGCCCTGAAGGCTGTCGACAAGGTTCTCCAGGACATGACGGATGCGGCCGCAGACGTCGGCGCCCT
>JAIXTO010000251.1 GCA_027483885.1 Rhizobiaceae bacterium | reverse complement strand
TATTGATGTTCTCGAGAATGGAGGTATGGCGGGCCTGCCGCAGGTCCGCCGAGCGGGTGATCAGCGACATCGTGCCATCGGCCTTCACCACCAGGCACTGAAAGAAACAGTAACCGAAGGTGTCATAGCCGGTCAGCCAGTACATGCTTTCCTGGGCAAACAGCAGCATGGCATCGAGCTTTTCCGCCTGCATGGCGCCAGTTAGGCGCTCCAGCCGGGCGGCATATTCGCTGCGTTCGAAATGCAGGGCCATGTTATTCCTCCATGAGTGCGATGGCCGATATCTGGCGTCCGTAGTCCGGCTCGCCGGCATGGGTGGTGCGGCGATAGGAAAAGAAGCGCTCAGGATCGGGATAGGTGTCCATATCAAGGTTTTCCGCTGTAACGCCGGCCTCGCGCAGTCGCTCTGTGGTCAGCCCCGGAAGATCGAACTGATAATGCCCGGCCTTTTGCGAGGGCGAGAAGAAGGCGGCAAAGCGCTGATCTTCATCCATGAACCGCGCAAAAAATTCCGGGCCGACCTCATAACTTGCTTTGGCAATCGAAGGGCCGAGGCAGGCCAGGATCGACTGGCGTTCGGCGCCGAGCGCGATCATGGCGGTAATGGTGTTTTCGGCAACGCCAAAAAGCGCGCCCTTCCAGCCGGCATGGGCCGCACCCACCACCCGGTTCTTCGGGTCGGCAAACAGGATGGGGCCGCAATCGGCGGCAAGCACGCCCAGCACCACGCCCGGCGTTGCCGTCACCAGCGCATCGGCACTCGGGCGCTCGCCGGCATAAGCGGCATCAACGGTTATAACATCCGGAGAATGGACCTGGTTGACGGTGGCAAGGCGCTCCAGCGGTTGGCCGAAATAGCCTGCCACCCGGCGCCGGTTTTCCACCACGTCGTCGCGCATGTCACGCGAGCCGAGCCCGACATTCAAGCCTTCGTAGATGCCCTTCGACACGCCGCCCTGGCGCGTGAAAAACCCATGGCGAATGCCATCGTGGGTGCATCGAGCCAGCAAGGGGCTCTCGATCGGCGTTGGATCCTGCATGGGCTTGAAATCTGTCCGTCTCTGGGAGGTGAAGGATGGTGCGCTGCGCCGGCAGGGCGCAGTGTCGCGGGCGCCCGGCTGCTTCGTTTTCGAAGCGGAATGTGGACCGGGGGCTGGCGCGATGTCAACCGTGGAGCGGCCGCGTCAGTCGCGGACAGGGCGGAACGGCGCAAGCGTCACGGCGGGACTGGAGACAGCCATGACCTTGAAAAGCTCGCCCATCCGGCCTTCGCCGGCATTGGCGAGACGGTCGACGCTAACGCCGATCGCGCGCTGTTCTGCCTCGCTTTTGCCGCGGGCCAGCTTTGCCGCCCGTTCGCCAAGCCCAAGCCCGTAGAGGAAGTCACCCTGATGCAGGCAGCCGTTGATGCGGATGCCGGATGCGCGGGCAATGCGCGCCAGATCCTCGAAATCGACGTGGCTCGTCAGGTCCGCATCGCCGGGATGGGCAAGCGGCGGGTCATAATCGTGGCGCAGCACAGCCTGCAGCGTGTCGCCGAAATTTGTCACCATATGCCCGTAGTCGATGATGGCGGCGGTGCCTCCATCCCGTTTCAGGCGGTCGCAGAGCGTGCTCATCACCGCCTGGCGGGCTGGCGATATCTCAAAGATCGCACCGTCGCGTTCCGAACCGTGCGAGGAGGGCAGGAGGGCTGGATCCAGCGTGGCCATGCCGATGCCGAACGACAGGCCACCGTCCGCGTCGAGGCCGACCATACGTTCGCGAAAACCGGTCGGTGTCTTGACGAACTGGCGGATCGGAATGGCGTCGAACAGCTCGTTTGCGGCAATCAGCGTAAATCCGCCGGGGACGTCCTCAAAAGCCCAATGCCAGGTGATCTTGGCGGAATAGGCTTCGAGCGTGACACGCTGTACACCGCGCAGGCGGTCGCTGGTTTCCACCAGATGAACGCTCAGCGCCTCTTGCAGGGCCGGCGCCAATTTCGCGATGACACGCAGCATGTCGAGCATCATCGTGCCGCGGCCGGGGCCGATTTCCACGAGGTTGACCGGCGTCGGCTTGCCGTGCTGCTGCCAGGCATGCACCATGAAGATGCCGAGCATCTCGCCGAACAACTGGCTGATCTCGGGAGCTGTCACAAAATCGCCGTTGCGGCCGAAGGGCTCGCGCGTGCGATAATAGCCGTGGTCGGGATCTGCCAGGCAAAGGGCGAAATAGTCGGTTACGCTGATCGGGCCGTTTGCCCGGATAAGGTTCTTGATCTTGTCTGCAAGTGGCGTGGTCACGGAAGCCTCGTCCTCGCGTCAGATATGTGGGGCGGCACGGCGGCCGCGCCAGATGGAAACAACGCCGATCAGCAGCATCGGAACCGAAAGGACCATGCCCATGGTCAGCCAGCCGAAGGCGAGATAACCGAGCTGTGGATCCGGCTCCCGGAAGAATTCGACGAAAATGCGCGACAATGCGTAGCCGCAGACGAAAACGCCGCAGACGACGCCGGGGGTTCTGAGCGCCTTCAGGCCATGCGTCATTAATCTGAGAATGATCAATAACACGATTCCCTCAAGTAGCGCTTCATAAAGCTGGCTTGGATGGCGGGCAAAGGGTCCGCCGGTCGGAAACACCACGGCCCAGGGCACGTCGCTGATGCGGCCCCACAGTTCGCCATTGATGAAATTGGCGATGCGGCCGAAGAAGAGACCGAAGGGGGCAACCGTTGCCACCAGATCGAACAGGCTCCAGACGGCAATGCCGTTGCGGCGGGCAAACAGGATCATCGCAATCGTCGTGCCGATCAGCCCGCCATGGAAGGACATGCCGCCGTTCCAGATCTGCAGCGCGCGGATGGGATTTTCGGCGACGGCGGGCAGGTCGTAAAACAGGATATAGCCGATGCGACCGCCGAGCACGATGCCGGCTGCCACCCAGACGAGGAAATCGTCGAGCTTTTCCTTGGTTGTCGGCGCCATGCCTGCCGGCCAGAGATCGGGCCGCGACACCAGCGCGCGCGCATAAAACCAGCCGAGGAAAATGCCGGCGACATAAGCCAGTCCATACCAGTGAACCGAAAGCGGGCCGATGGAAAACGCAATCGGATCGATATTCGGAAAAGGCATGATGGCGAGGAAAGAAGATGGTAAATACAAGGTTTAATATCCCTCGGCCGATGTGCCGTATCGGGCGGGAACATGACTTTCCGCCCTCGACCGGTCAAGGCCTAACTGATTTCCGGACCGAACCATATGCTCGAAAAACATAACAAAACCACCGCAATAGAAGAATTCGGGTGCTGTTGCCTCAAGGTTTTGCAAAAAGGAATGTCTCCCAAGGCCACCGCTTCCTGCCCATCCTCTTCGAGCGTGAAGTGGGACGAATTGCGGCAAGGGGCGCGAATCTCCTTGCAAGGAGGCAGGCCACACCCTACCTCGTCAGGAGTTAACAGACAGGTCGCCGCGCTGCGGCGCATCAACGGGAGATCGAGGCAATGTCGACCGGAACGAACCGCATGATGGATGAATTCGCGCGACTGATGACCGATGCCGCTGGCGCTGCCCAGGGCGTGCGGCGCGAAGTGGAAACCGCTTTCCAGGCACAGGCAGAACGGTTCCTCAACAATATGGATCTCGTTCGCCGTGAGGAATTCGACGTGGTGCGCGAAATGGCCATCAAGGCACGAGACGAAAACGATGCGCTGAAGGCTCGTCTTGACGCGCTCGAAGCAAAGCTTGCGGCAAGCAACAGCTGATATTTACCCTATTCTACGGCAATACCACGCGGTGCTTCCAAAACGAGGTGCCGCGTTTTCTTTTTGGGCTTGACGGCTTTCCTAAAAAGTTTGTCCCGGGATTTTTACAGCCTGTGGACACAGCCGAAAAACTCTGCCCGCAGAGTCGTTTAACCGCCGTGGCTGATCTCCCGAACGAAGCGTCGATGTGAGTCGTCCCCGCAAAAACGGGGTGCGGGGGCTGGTGCTGGGACTCGCTCCCTATACACTGATTTTAAATGATGATTCGAAACGACGACCGAACGATCCGCAGGCTCTTTTCCATGAGCCTTCCCGTTTCGGCCGGCGGGACGATCATCGAAGAGTTTGGTTTTCCGGGTCAGTGTCCGCGTTCATCCCTCGTGTTTCTCAAAGCAAACACGCATGTCGCTATCATTCCGGTTGAGAAGGTGCCGTATGAGCCTCTTAGAGATGCAGATTGAACGTCATTCGAACCCGGTTGATATGATCGAGTTCGTCGCAGACTCCAATGACTGGACGTTCGAGCGGTCGGGCGAAGACGAAATCGCCATGACGGTCGCCGGCCACTGGACCGATTACCACGTGTCCTTCTCGTGGATGGAAGAGTTCGAGGCGCTGCATCTGGCCTGCGCCTTTGACCTCAAGGTCTCCGATCAGCGCGCCAACGAGGTGATCCGGCTGCTCTCGCATGTCAACGGACAGGTGCTGATGGGCCACTTCGATCTCTGGCGCCAGGAAGACGTGGTGATCTTCCGCCAGTCGCTGCTTCTGGCCGGTGGTGCCGAACCCAACAACCAGCAGGTCGAAGTGCTGCTCTCAAGCGCGCTCGAAGCCTGCGAAACCTATTATCAGGCCTTCCAGTTCGTCGTCTGGTCCGGCATGGAAGCCAAGGCCGCCATGGATGCGGTTCTGTTTGAGACCGTGGGTGAGTGCTGATGTCGGCTTCTGTCTCTGAAGTCTCGTCACCGCTGGTGGTGCTGGTCGGTGCGGGAAACATGGGCGGCGCCATGCTGTCTGGCTGGCTGAAGAACGGCGTGCCGGGCGCCTCGGTGATGGTCGTCGATCCGGGTCCGTCGGAGGCGATGAAGGCCGAGATCAACAATGCCGGCGCCCGTCACGAGACGATGGCGCCGGATGGCGTAACGGCCGGCATCCTGTTTCTCGCCGTCAAGCCACAGGTGATGGAAGCCGTTCTGCCGCAGCTCAGCTCGCTTGTCGGGCCGGATACGGTTGTGGTTTCGGTGGCAGCCGGCAAGACACTCGCCTTCCTGCAAAGCTATCTTGGCGATGGCGCCATGGTGCGCGCCATGCCCAATACGCCGGCGATGATCGGCCGTGGCGTCACGGGCGCCTATGGTAATGACAAGGTGTCGGAGGCACAGCGCAAGGCTGTGCATGACCTGTTGAAGGTCAGCGGCCCGGTCGAGTGGGTGGCCGCTGAGAGCGATATCGATGCGGTGACTGCCGTATCGGGCAGCGGACCTGCCTATGTCTTCTATCTCGTGGAATGCATGGCGGAAGCCGGGCGCAAGCTGGGGCTTCCCGCGGATTTGGCCATGCGGCTGGCGCGTGAAACCGTGTCCGGTGCTGGCGAATTGCTGAACCGATCTGCCGATGAGGCCGCGCGGCTTCGCCAGAACGTGACCTCGCCCGGTGGCACGACGGCGGCAGCATTGGCCGTGCTGATGGCCGATGATGGCATGCAGCCGCTGTTTGATGCCGCGCTCAAGGCCGCGCGCGACCGCGCCGAGGAACTGGGACGCTGATTTCTGTGGGAGTTCAACATGGCTGACGAGATCACCTGGGGCGATTTCGAAAAGGTCGATATCCGTGTCGGCACCATTGTCGAGGCGGAAGAGTTTCCAGAGGCGCGAAAGCCCGCCTACAAGCTGAAGATCGATTTCGGTCCCGAGATCGGTCTGAAACGCTCGTCCGCCCAGATCACCGTGCATTATACGCCAGAGACGCTGATTGGCCGACAGGTGCTCGGCGTCGTCAATTTCCCGCCTCGCCAGATCGGCCCCGTCCGCTCCGAAGTGCTGACGCTCGGTTTTGCCGATGAAAACGGCGATATCGTGCTGACCGCTGTGGAACGTCCGGTGCCGAACGGCATGAAGATGATGTGAGACGGCAAATTCGCCGTCACATCATACGCGGCGGTAAATCGACCGTCTGACGGGACGACAATCCTTCCTGTGTTTTACGCCGGCACCCGCACCACCGCGCGCAATCCGCCTGACGGGCTGTCTGCGAGCGTCACGTTGCCGCCATGGGCGCGGGCGATATCGCGGGCAATGGCAAGGCCAAGGCCGGTGCCGGATGCATCGAGATTACGCGCCTCGTCCAACCGGTAGAAGGGCTTGAATACATCCTCGCGGGATTGTTCGGGAATGCCGGGGCCATCATCGTCAAACGTCAGTGTCAACCATTTGGAATTGTGGCGGGCTTCCACATGCAGGCTGTTGGCATAACGGCGGGCATTGGAGGCGAGGTTTCCGACCAGCCGCATGAAGGCGCCGGGCCGCACCGACAAAAGATCCTCCCCCTCGACGCGAAACGTCATCGTCTTGCCATGCAGTTCGAAATCGGCGCGCATCTTTTCGAGAAGTTCGCTGAGCTTCAGCTCGCCAAAATCCTCCGCCGCCTCGTTGCGGGCAAAGGCGAGATAGCCTTCGAGCATGCTTTGCATGTCATCCACATCGGTGCCCATGCCGGCAAGATCCGGATTGTCTCCGGCAAGCGCCAGCTGCAGCTTGAAGCGGGTGAGGATGGTGCGCAGGTCGTGGCTGATGCCGGTCAGCATGGCCGTGCGCTGTTCCATCTGGCGTTCGATGCGCTCGCGCATCTGGATGAAGGCGATACCGGCGCGGCGGATCTCGTCGGCGCCGCGCGGCACGAAGGGGGCCGGCATCTTCTGGCCCTTGCCAAAACTCTCGGCGGCATCCGCCAGCGCCAGGATCGGGCGGATCTGGCCACGCAGGAACAGGATGGAAATGCCGATCAGCAGAAGCGACGTGCCGAACATCCAGACGAGGAAGATATGCGTGTTCGACGCGTATGTCTGGTTGCGGATTGTAAAGACGCGCAGAACCTTGTCGCCGAGCTGGATGCGGATTTCCACAAGCCGGCTGTCGCCCACCGTATCGATCCAGAAGGGCAGGCGGATCTGCTGGTTGATCTGGTCGGCAAGAATATCGTCGAGGATCGAGAAGAACGGTTTTGAACGCGGCGGGGGCAGCTGGCCGCCCGGCTCAATGGATATATTCAGGGACAGCGTTTCACGCGCGATGCGGATGATCTGCTGATAATTGTCCTCCGGCGGCGGATAGGTACGGATGACCTCGATGATGGCGGCAATATCCCGGGTGACGGCCTGCGACAGACGCTCGGTCACCAGCCGCCAGTGGCGCTCCATGAAGACGGCAGCCACCACGGTCTGCAGCAGAAGCATCGGAATGATGACGATCAGCACCGAGCGCAGGTAAAGGCCGGTTGGCATGCGCCGCTTCAGCCAACGGCCGAGCAAGGTCCAGCCTGGTGGCTTCACCCTGCCGATATCGCGCCCGATCCTGTCGAAAATCGCCATCCTGTCTCTCTCGGCCGGCGCTGCGGCCGCCTGTTGCGGGCAGCCCTTGAAGGCTGCGACCTCAATCGATGCTCAGACGGTACCCGATGCCGCGCACGGTTTGAAGATAGATGGGGTTTGCCGGATCGTCCTCGATCTTGCGGCGCAGCCGGTTGATCTGCACGTCGATGGTGCGCTCGCCCACTTCCGCATCATCGCCGATCAACTCGTGGCGGGGAATGGTGTCGCCGGCGCGCAGTGCAAACAGCAGCATGATCTCCTGCTCGCGGTCGGTCAGACGAATGGTCTCGGCCGCCCGCCGCAGCTCTTTTTTGGCAATGGAAAAGGTAAACGGGCCAAACATCACCTGGTCAATCTTCGGCGTATCCGGATTGCTGTTGCGGCGCAGGATATTGTTGATGCGCAGCACAAGTTCGCGCGGGTCGAATGGTTTTGGCAGATAGTCGTCGGCGCCGGCCTGCAGCCCCTCGATGCGCGATTCGGCCTCGGCCCGTGCGGTCAAGAGAATGATCGGGATGGCCCGCTTGTCGCGCAGCGACTGGGTGAGCGAGATGCCGGTTTCGCCCGGCATCATGACGTCGAGGATGATGAGGTCAAACTCCAGCCCTTCCAGCTTGCGCCGGGCTTCGGCCGCATCGCTTGCGCCGGTGACGCGAAAACCTTGCTCCCGCAGGTAGCGGTGCAAAAGGTCGCGGATGCGGGTGTCGTCGTCCACCACCAGCAGGTGGGCCGCATCGTCCAGCAGCGATACCGGGTTGTTCCCCATGTTCAATCGACCTCGTTTTCGACAGGTGTGAGCCCTTCGGCCCGCCCGCGCATGGAGCGCAGAAAATGGATGACGCCCTCGCGCTGTTCGGGCGTCAGTTCGGAAAGCGCCGCCGATATGCGGCTCGATTGCGGCTCTGACAGGGCAAGCGCAAGTTCGCGCCCGGCAAGCGTCGGGTAGAGCCGGCGCTGCCGGCGGTCCTTGGCACCCGCCATCTGGCGAATATAACCGCTGTCGATCAACTGCTTTAGCACCCGCGCCAGGCTCTGTTTGGTAATCTGCAGCGTATCCAAAAGGTCCGTCACCATCATGCCCGGCTGCCGGCAGACGAAATAGACCACGCGGTGGTGGGCCCGCCCCATGCCGATCTTTTCAAGGATCGCATCGGGATCGGAAATGAAATCGCGATAGGCAAAGAAAAACAGCTCGATGGTTTCGAAGTCGATCTTGCTTTCATCGACAGCAGGCATCGGCGGCTGGACCTTTTTGAGGGCTTTCCCAGACGAGACCGGTGGCACCAGGCGTTCCTCTTCAAGCGTCGGTGCGGCAGGCAGGGCAAGCGCAGCCTCAAGGCCAAACCGTGCTGTCCGCCAACCGCGACGTGTTTCATGCTGATTTGATAAAGCGCGAAGTGCTTCAACAATCAACATCAATGTGCAGGAGCAGGGCTCATCATCCCCACGCAAACATTGTGCATTATCGTGTTCTTGCGCTTTGTCGGCCACAAAGAAGACGCAAGTGCCGCCGAAAGAGAATTTCAGTTGCCTGAGCGCGGAACCTTTGTCGCCCATGCCCGTTGCGAGGCACAGGGAAACAGGAATTATAACATGAGCTTATCCACAATCGACGGCCCTGTGCAGACGCCGGGCAAAATGTCCCTCTCGCATCCGCTGCGTCCGGTTCTCGTCACGGTTTTCGCGCTGAAATTTGCCGTAGCAAGCCTGCTCGTCGCCAGTGCCTGCCTTGCCCCGTCCATTGGTGCCGAAAGCCGCTATTCCGTTTCGGATTGATTTTGCCGGGTGGCCGGGGAAGGCAAGGCGGGTATAGTGGGTCTTCCTTCATCACCAACCTGACGAGGCTTTATGGGCATGCTTCAAGCCGGTATCATTCCGGTTACCCCCTTCCAGCAGAACTGCACGCTTCTTTTTGACGCTGACACCCGCCAAGGCGTCGTGATCGATCCGGGCGGCGATGTCGATCGTATCATTGAGGTTGCCGCGCAGCAGGGCGTGACGATTTCGGAAATCTGGATCACCCACGGTCATATCGACCATGCCGGCGGCGCCGATGAGCTTCGCGAGAAGACCGGCGCTTCGGTCATCGGCCCGCATGCCGACGACAAGCCGCTGCTCGACGTTCTCGATACACGCGGTGCGGCCTTCGGTTACACCGTTCCGGCGCGCAAGCTGGTTCCCGACCAGTTTCTGAACGAGGGCGATGTGGTGGCGCTCGGCGATCACCGGTTCGAGGTGTTGCACTGCCCGGGCCATGCGCCGGGTCATGTGATCTTCGTCAACCGCGACATGAATTTCACCATCATGGGCGATGTTCTGTTTAACGGCTCTATTGGTCGCACCGATCTGCCGGGCGGCAACCACCAGCAATTGCTCGACAGTATTCGCGACAAGGTTCTGCCGCTCGGCGACGAAATGGGCTTTATCTGCGGCCATGGTCCCGGCAGCCGGATCGGCGATGAGCGCCGCAGCAATCCCTTTCTGCAGGGCATCGGGGCGCCGCGCCCGCAGACCACGTCAGGCGCTGACAAGGACGACGGCGCAAAGCGCTGATTTTTCGCGCCCGCCGGATCGCATTCCGGCGGCGCCTCTCCTGCCGGAATCTTTAGTAGTCAGAACAAGTACAAAAAAACCCGGCATTCCTGCCGGGCTTCAACTCGAAGTAAAAAACCGTAACGAGACTTAGCCGGCAATCTGCAGATTAACTGCCTTGGGGCCTTTGCCGCGACGATCCGGTTCCGTGTCGAAGCTTACTTTCTGGTTTTCTGAAAGTCCGGACAGGCCCGAAGCCTGTACCGCGGAGATATGGACAAAGATATCTGCTCCGCCATTGTCAGGCTTGATAAAGCCGAAGCCCTTGTCGGTATTGAAGAATTTTACAGTGCCAGTTTCGGCCATGCATCAGGTCCTTTTTCCTCTGTCCGTGTTCAGCGGCGGACAGCATCACGATATTTGCCCAAGAAGGGCAGGCGGCAGGCATTTCGAAAATTGAGGAAAGGGGCCCGTATTTACCGCGTGAAACAAAGAAAAGATCATCATGATCCTTGCTGCATCCCCCGCCCGGAAGTTTTGGCGCTTCCGAAACGCTTCATTATAGCTCTTCCCATGCTCGCAAATTGCCCGAACCACCACAGAGTGCTGCGTTTGACGCAAATTGGCAAGAAAAAGTTTTCTGACGCGAATGGGCAACACCGAACGCCTGTTTCGTCGGCGTCGGAAATTATGGTGTGCGATTGCAACAAGGGCGAAAAGCCCGCAACTTCAACGGCGTCACCAGTGGCGAATCAGCTCTCGAAGGGGGATGGTGCAGCGCTATCCGGCGCGCTGCGGGCGATGTCTCGACGCTTGAGAAGTTCCGGCACCAGCTCGACAATCAGCATGGCGGCAAAGATCAGTCCGCAGCCGAGATAGCCGATGGGCGGCAGTGCTTCGCCCAGAAGCAAAGCACCGAAAAAGGCGCCGAACAGGGCCTCCGACGACAGGACGATCGCCGCCTGTGGCGCCGTCGTATGACGCTGGCCAATCACCTGAAGTACGAAGGCAAGGCCCGAGGAAATCAGGCCGACATACAGAATTTCTGCAAGCGATCCGGAGATTGCCTCAAGCGACACCGGTTCGACGAAAATGCCGATGGCAAGCGCTGCAACCGCGCAGACTGCAAATTGAGTCGCAGACAGGGCCAGCGGTCGCTGCGACCGGCTGACGAAATGGCCGGCCAGCACGATCTGCAGGCCCCAGAAGCCGGCGCAGGTGATGCTCCAGAGATCGCCGGTGGAGACAGAAGCGACATCGCCGCCGCCGAGCAGGAAGATGCCGAAAAGGGCCATCAGCGCCACGGGCCAGATGATCCAGTGCGGATATCGCCGGAAGATGAGGATGGAGATCACAGGTACGAAGACGACGTAGAGGCCGGTCAGGAAGCTTGAATTGGTGACGGTGGTCGTTTGCAGGCCGATCTGCTGGGTGATGGCACCGCCAAAAAGCGCAAGCCCGACGAGAAGGAAGTCTGCCATGTCGCGGCGGTGTGGTCTGTGGCCGATCCGCCGTGCTTCGATGATTGCAAACGGCAGGACGGCAAGCGCTGCGATGGCAAACCGCAAGCCGACGAACCAGAAGGGGCCGATGCTTGCCATGGCTGTCGATTGCGCCACGAACCCGCCGCCCCAGATGGCGGCCGCAAGAAGAAGCACCAGGTTCGCCTGCAAGCGCGTCATGTCGAAATCCGTGAAAGGTGTGAGCCGGGCGCGGGTTTCGCCACGGCGGCTGCCTATCAGGTGGTAACGGCAGGCTCAAGCTTTTCGATGCAGGCGATTCGGACCGGTAGCAATGAAGCCTCAGGAATGATGGATGCGGCGGCCGTCGGCCTTGGTCCTTTGGCTTGCAGCCAGTCCGCGAAAACTCAGCCTCCAGAGCCCGGCTGCCGCCACGCAGAAGACCAGCGTCAGCGCGCCGAAAATCAGCCGCTGATCGCCGGCGGCATCGCTCTGCAGAAGAAGCTGTGGGGTTACCACCTGCGACAGGGAAGAAATGTCCTGCGCACTGGCCGTGCCGACCAGCGCCAGCATCATCAGCACGCAGGCCGCAAGGGCCGTCACGGCAACCCACAAACTGCCGCTCAGGCGGCGTGTCCGGATGCGGGCCGTGGCCTCTTCGTCGTCCAGAAACATGGGGCAGTCCTCTCAAGGCGTCGTCGATTTGGTGAGAAGACCTCTGGAAAGCGACGTCACAACGACGGGATTGCGGCAGTCGGTGGCAATTATTGTGGCGAAAACAAGGCGTTACGGGCAAGGCATCGCAAGGTGCGGATGGTGCCGGTTGTCGCCGTTGAAATAACACGCGAATTCGTCTTTTGCCGTGCGTGGCAAGAAAGACGCACGTGCCGGCTTTTCGGCCTTGAAACAGGCGGCTTTCTTCGACATAGAACCTGACGGCAAAGCCGAGCCGGCCTGCCGTTTTTAACAGCTTCAGGACATTATCATCATGGCCTTTCTTGCCGATGCACTTTCCCGCGTAAAGCCGTCCGCCACCATTGCCGTTTCGCAGAAAGCCCGCGAACTGAAAGCCAAGGGCCGCGACGTGATCGGGCTTGGTGCCGGCGAACCGGATTTCGACACGCCTGAAAATGTCAAGCAGGCCGCCATCGACGCGATCAACCGCGGCGAAACGAAGTACACGCCGGTTTCGGGTATTCCGCAGCTGCGCGAAGCCATCGCCAAGAAGTTCAAGCGCGAGAACAATCTCGATTACACGGCAGCCCAGACCATCGTCGGCACTGGCGGCAAGCAGATCTTGTTTAACGCTTTCATGGCAACGCTGAACGCCGGCGATGAAGTGATCATTCCGGCGCCTTACTGGGTGTCCTACCCGGAAATGGTGGCACTGTGCGGTGGCACGCCCGTCATCGTCTCTGCCACGCAGGAAAACAATTTCAAGCTGCAGCCGGCCGATCTCGAAAAGGCGATCACTGACAAGACCAAGTGGTTCATCTTCAACTCGCCGTCCAACCCGTCGGGTGCTGCCTACAGCCATGACGAGCTTAAGGCGCTGACCGATGTGCTGGTCAAGTATCCGCATGTCTGGGTTCTCACCGACGACATGTACGAGCACCTGACCTTTGGCGATTTCAAGTTCGCAACGCCGATTGAAGTGGAGCCGAAGCTCTATGACCGCACGCTGACCATGAACGGCGTGTCCAAGGCCTATGCGATGACCGGCTGGCGTATCGGTTATGCAGCCGGCCCGCTGGAACTGATCAAGGCCATGGACATGATCCAGGGCCAGCAGACCTCGGGTGCCTCCTCGATTGCCCAGTGGGCCGCCGTCGAAGCGCTGAACGGCCCGCAGGATTTCGTCGCCAAGAACAAGGCGATCTTCGAAGGCCGTCGCGATCTCGTCGTCTCCATGCTGAACCAGGCCAAGGGCATTTCCTGCCCGAACCCGGAAGGCGCCTTCTACGTCTATCCGTCCTGCGCTGGCCTGATTGGCAAGACGGCACCCTCGGGCAAGGTCATCGAGACCGACGAGGATTTCGTCACCGAGCTTCTGGAAACCGAAGGCGTGGCCGTCGTCCACGGTTCGGCATTCGGCCTTGGCCCCAACTTCCGCATTTCCTACGCCACGTCGGAAGATCTGCTGGAAGAAGCCTGCCGCCGCATCCAGCGCTTCTGCAACGCCTGCAAGTAAGACCGCGCATAGCATTTATCGAAGGGCTCGCCAGTGATGGCGGGCCCTTTTTCGTCTTCATTGACGGTGACATGCCACGCGCGTATGTTTTCCGCATGAAGACCGTTTCTATTCGCGAAGTTCGAGATCGTTTCGACGAATTTGCCCAGGATGTGGAGCAGGGCGAGACTGTGACCGTAACGCGCGACGGCAAGCCGGTGTTTGATATCGTGCCGCACCGGAAGAGACCCGGGATCGATCTGGAGGCTGGTGAAGCCTATCTGCGGTCCAAAGGCATCGTGCGCACGAAGGGTTTCATCTCGGACGAATTCGACGACCCTCTGCCGGAAGATTTTCTGCTCAGACCGCTGCCCTGATGGCAAGATTGCTGCTCGACACGCATTTTGTGCTGGCGGCAGCGGATGGCGTGATGGCCGAGAAATTCCCTCGGTTTTACGCAACGGTTGCCAGCAGTGTCGGAGAGGTTTTCGTCAGCACCGCCAGTCTCTGGGAAATTGCCATCAAAACGCGTATTGGAAAACTCGCGCCGACCTTGCCGATTGCCGAAATTCCAGCCTACCTCGAAGCGGCGGGTTTTATCTTCATGAGTATCGAAATCGCCCATGTCCTGACCACCGCCGAACCCGAGCCGCCGACGCGCGATCCTTTTGACCGGCTTCTGCTTGCGCAAGCGCAAACCGAAAACCTGCAACTCGTCACCATCGACCGGGCGCTTGTCGATCACCCGCTGGCGTTCCGGCTTTGATCGGCTTGCCGAAACGCCAGCGAGCGCGTTTTTAAGCCTTCGTCAGCCTGATAATGGTCGACCGGCCGCCGCCGCGCTGTTCGGTGACGGCATAGACTGCGCCATCGGGGCCAACCTTGACGTCGCGGATGCGGGCGCCGAGCGGAACGCGCTCCTCATGCTTCACCCGATCGTTTTCCATGTGCAGGACCACGACACCCTGGCTGACCAGCCCGCCAACGAGGAAGGCGCCCTTCCATTCGGGAATTGCGTCGCCATCGTAAAAGGCCATGCCGGAGGGGGCGATAACAGGGTCCCAGTAATAGACCGGCTGCTCTGTGGCCGCCATCTGGGTCACACCCTTGCCGACGGGCGCGCCGCTATATTCGATGCCGTA
Source organism: Rhizobiaceae bacterium (assembly GCA_027483885.1). GTDB lineage: Bacteria > Pseudomonadota > Alphaproteobacteria > Rhizobiales > Rhizobiaceae > Neorhizobium. Next base: position 387 of record JAIXTO010000251.1, on the reverse strand, counting down.
GGTTACTTCCGGCCAGCCGTAGTTCTTGCCGGCTTCCGGCCGGTTCAACTCGTCGCCGCCCCTTGGTCCATGTTCCACCAGCCAGAAACGCCCCTCGCCATCCACGGTCGAAGACTGCACATTGCGATGGCCGAGCGACCAGATTTCCGGCAATGCGTTTTGCTGCCCCACGAAGGGGTTATCCGGCAGCGCCTTGCCCTCCTGGGTGATGCGGAACACTTTTCCAAGGCCGCTGTCGAGATCCTGCGCCTGTACGCGCGGCTCGCGGTCGGAGCGTTCGCCGACGGTCACGTAAAGCTCGCCCTTGGATCCGAAGGCAAGGCGCGATCCAAAATGCTTGTTGCCGTCATAGCTCGGCATCTGGCGAAAGATGACCGCGACATCGTC
>JAIXTO010000145.1 GCA_027483885.1 Rhizobiaceae bacterium | reverse complement strand
GCTGCTCGTGCGCGCGGCGGCTGAGTGTCTCAGGAAGTGTCCGGCAAACTCGCCAGACCGCGTTTCGGTTAGCGTATGATTGAGCTCAGTGCTGTTACGAGTGCGAGCAGCCTTGCCTAAACCAAGCGTGGCAACCGGATTACTTGCTGAGGGACCCGTATCGCACCAACGCAAACGCGACCAAGAAAGCATACGAATCGTGCGATCGTGATGACGCTATCCTCCATATCCGCACGTACATGATGCCATGAGAAATGAACGATAACGATCAGTTATCTTCAGCCTCTGCTTTTGGAAAACTGCTTCGCAAAACGCATTATCGGGCGTTTTTCTCTTTACATGGAGAATGGCCCAAATCATCGACAAGAACACCGAAAATCGCATCAAGGAGACCTCAGCGCCGCCTCTCAGCACGGCGCCTGGGCGTGATGTTTCCGCGCCGGAGGTGTCGCACGACAGCCCCCTCCCCTCTCTCGTCGTCGAGGATCAGACGCCTGCCCATCTCGCAGGCCTTGCCGATCGCGCCAGGGGTTACGTCGAGGCGGCGAGTTCGGCGAATACCCGCAAGGCTTACGCCTCGGACTGGAAGCATTTTGCTGCCTGGTGTCGGCGGTCCAATCTGGCTCCGCTTCCGCCACACCCGCAAACCGTCGGGCTTTACATTGCGGCCTGCGCTTCCGGAACTGCCGAACGCGGCGCCAGGGCGAACTCCGTCTCCACCATAGAGAGACGCCTCTCCGCCATCGGCTGGAACTGCGCCCAGCGGGGCACACCTCTTGATCGCAAGGACCGCGCGATAGCCACGGTGATGGCCGGCATTCGAAACACCCACGCGGCCCCTCCCCGACAAAAGGAGGCCATTCTCCCGGAAGATCTGATCTCAATGCTGGAGACGCTCGACAGAGGCACCCTGCGCGGCCTGCGCGACAGGGCGATGCTGGTGATCGGCTTTGCCGGCGGACTGCGTCGCTCGGAAATCGTCGGGCTTGATCTTGGGCGCGCGCAAACCGAGGACGGACGCGGCTGGATCGAGATCCTCGAAAAGGGAATGCTCGTTACCCTGCGCGGCAAAACCGGCTGGCGCGAGGTGGAAATCGGCCGCGGTTCTTCAGACTCCACCTGTCCAATCGCCGCCGTCGAGACCTGGGTCAAGTTCGCCAGGCTTGCGCACGGTCCCCTCTTCCGTCGAGTCACAGGAAAGGGCAAGTCCGTTGGACCGGAACGGCTGAACGACAAGGAAGTGGCGCGGCTGGTGAAGCGGGCTGCGATGGCCGCCGGCGTACGTGGCGATCTCAGCGAAATCGAGCGTGCTTTCAAATTCTCCGGTCATTCCCTTCGTGCTGGCCTCGCTTCTTCTGCCGAAGTCGACGAACGATATGTCCAGAAACAGCTCGGCCATGCTTCCGCAGAGATGACACGCAGATATCAGCGCCGCAGAGACCGCTTCCGCGTGAATTTGACCAAGGCTTCAGGGCTTTAGCTGGGCCCTCCCCTCATCCGCATGAAATCGTAAGCGGAGATTTTGGCGCAGGAATTCTCGCTTAGCTCTTCAATTGAAATTGGGAGCTAAAAGCCACACCGGCGCAAAAAGCCGGCTTCATCAAGTTTGAAATGTGCAATTTTGCGAGATCATAAGCCATTGAAATTATGGTAAATTATTTCTTAAAGGAACTCTATATGAATATTACGGTTTGCCACATAGTATGATTGCTAGTTAGTCCTCTAACCATCGATAATTAACCCTTATCGTATGTACAATATTATACTTATTACAATATTTATGCCATCATTACTTATAATTTCATGATTTCATTTACAGACTTGCCTTCGATTGCTTGCGCATTGAACAACGCCCTGATCAGTTCGTCTAATTTCGGGCGGTTTTCGTTGAGGACATCGACGGCCCGGGCGAGCGCCTTCTCCAACCGCACATGAACCCTCGCCGCCAGATCCGGATTGCCATCGAGCACGGCGGTCGGATCTTTGTCGTCGCGGTAGAGCAGCGGCTGGACGGCGCCGAAGCCGAGGCTGCGCTCCATGGCGAGTGCAAGCTTCGTTGCGCGCGCCAGATCGCTGTCGTCAGATCCGCCGGATCCCGCCGAGACACTGCCGACAACGATCTGCTCGGCAGCCCTACCCGCCATGAGCATAGCCAGCATGTCCTCGCGATAGCCGAGCGTGTCGCTGCCGGATGCGGTGAAACCAAGCTGGCTGTAGCCGCCACCACTTGGCGTATCGATATTGAGGCCGTGGATCGGACCCAGCCTGAGAGCATGGTGAACGACCGCATGACCTGCCTCGTGGATCGCGAACCGCCAGCGCAGATCGTAGGGGACCATCGGCCGGTCCATCCGAATGCCTTCCTCGATGTCTTCGTAACGGATCGACCGCTTCTCGCGACGCGCCTTCAGCCGTGCCTGGCGAACGATCCGCTCGATGTCGGCGCCTGTCAAACCCATGGCGCGGGTCGCCAGCCGTTTCAGGATCGCCTGAACGGCGGCGTGAGGCATGGCGGGTTCAATGTGCGTGGATGTGGCGGTCATTTTGCTGCTCCTTTCCGGATTTCGTCGGAACGAGGTTCGTCAACATCGTTGATATCGGCCTGCCCGTCGTACACCGACGGATCTTCGGTCAAGGCGCCGGCATCCTTTGAACATCTCTCCCCGGCGTCAGTGCGCTTCGATCCAGCCTCGCTGACCAGTGCCGCAACGTCATCGCCGAGATGATAGGCGAAGATTTCCGCGAGCGTGGCGACGTCAGGCAGAGGGATTTCGATATGGGTCTCCAATCGCCCTGAGCGCTTGATCGCGTCATCGATCTGGTCCGGCCTGTTCGTGGCACCGACGATCACCAGCCCCTCGCTCTTCACGGCGCCATCCAGCAGTTCGAGCGCCTTGTTGACGAGCGTATTCCAATAGTCGGCATACTCCTGTTCCGCTGGCTGCCGTTTGCCGATGCCGTCGATCTCGTCGATGAACAGGATCGACGGCGCCAGCGCGCGCGCCTCGGCAAAGGTCTTGGCCATCTTGTCGATGACATCGTTGAGATGCCCACCCTGCAGCCAGGTGGAAACGGAGGTGACGACCAGCGGAACCTGCAAGGAGTTGCGCAGCGCCCGGGCGAAGGTCGTCTTGCCGGTCCCCGGCGCGCCGTAAAGCAGAAGCTTGGTGCTCATGTCCGACCAGGCAAGCGAGCCTGCCCTGTAATCAGCGAGATCGAGCTTCAGATCCAGCGCCCAAGTCCTGGCCTTGCCGTAGCCGGAGAGCGTTTCCACCGTCAGTGACGGGCGACCGGACGCATCAGTTTCATTCATCGGTTGCGGCTGAATGACCTCGGCGCCGGATGGCTTATCGCGCTTCCATCCGCCGCCGCTATCTTTTCCGGACGTTTTCTCTGACGAGGCCACACCCTGCTTCGACTTCGATGCCTTGCCGGCGTCGGTCGTAGCCGGATCGCCGTCGTCATCATCGCCATCCCGGGCCGCAATGCGATTGCGCTCAGTGAGCGACGCCAGCACCGCGATGACCTCAGGTGCACTCCGTCCCGGCCGGAATGCCAAGACAACGTCGTCGATCGTCAGGTAGTGGGCATCGTAGGCATTTGACCACTGCTCCAGCGCCGCGATGCCACTGGCACCATGCATGGCTTCGATCATCGTACTGACGAACGCGTAATCCAGCCAGCCGGTGGCAAGATCGATATCAGCGGCAATGGCGATTTCGGACGGAATGGACTCCGACTTCTCCGAGATCGCGACGACGGGATAATCCCGCGTCAGGGCATTCACCAACCGCCGCTGTAGTGCCGGTCCGCCAATGCGCCGGACATTGTCTCCGATGAACTGGATGTAGGTCCGACCAGTACTCTCCGACCCTACGAAGCTTGAGTCGTCATAGACATAGCCCCATCAATGCCGGTCAGTGCCCCACCAGGGATGAAGCCAGACACCTCGATCAGCCGCCGCATGGCCTGCTCAAATCCGGCGATCGGTGCATGCAGTGATACGACAGGCGCCGACATGGCAGCAGCGCGAACGATCTTGTCGAAGGGCATGCGGCCATTCTCGATCGCACGGGCAAGCACGATTACTGCGACGATGTTGCTGACGAATGGTGGCCTCCCTGCCCGGCCGACCAAGCTAACGGCGTAAGCGCGGCGAGCATGATCAGAGGCGGAGTTGCGTTCACCGCCTCCGGCCTGCGTCCCTCCGGACGGAAACGGCGCGAGGAATGCTGGAGGCCTGCCTTCGGTGACGACGATATCGGACGGCTGTGGTGGAGGCAGAAGATAGCCGCCAAAATTCCGGCGCAGCCATGCCAGATCCTGATCCCGATCTCCGGACAGCCGGGACGTATCGAAGGCAGGTGCGTAGCGCCGCATGACATGGCCGCCGATCTCGACGATCTTCACCTGCAGCAGACCATTGCGATGCGCGTTGCGCTGCGCCTCACGGCGGGCAATGCGCTCCAGGCGGCGGACGAGCAGACGCGACAGCTTACTCATCGATCCGGCCCTCCGACGTCGCGGCAATAATTGCCGTTTTGGGACCGGGCAACTGGGTATTCGTCGGCTTGCGCCGCTTCAAACTGCCAGGCACTGCCTGGCGGCGTTCCCGGATCATGCGGCGACCGGGGCGAGGCTTGGTCGAATGCGGCTTGGCCGGATCCGGCTGAGATGAGGCAACAAGATCGCGGTTGCGCCCGGCGAGCCAATCGAGCAACAAGCAGCATGCGGGGTTGCCGTCATAGACATGGACCTGCAGTCGATTGATGATGGTGTCTGGCACGATGCCGGTAAACCCATCACCCTGCCGGACATGACCGAGTGCAAGTCCAATCAGAAGTGCCGGGTCGTCGGCAAGCGGACGGCCAAGACCGGATCCGGGAAAGTGGAGGATTGTACCATGCGTGCGATGGCAGGCGAGGTTCGATGAGGCAGCGGACGAGATCGCCTCGCAACGGATGCGCGGTGGCACATCCGGATGGGTGTCGGAAGACATGACGGCTCCTTGGCCAGACCGCGGCGGGTCCGGCGCCAATGAGAGATGAAGGAAAGATGAGGGAGCCACGGCCTGTAGCCATGGCGGTCAACGTCCGGCACCTGACGGCTAAGCGTCAGGGCGCGGCGTTCAAGCCATCAACGTGGAAAGGATCAATGCGCCGCCGGACGACGGGCATAGCCGACGCGGAAGAAGACCGGTGTTGTCGTGTCATCCTCGATCTCATCGCACGGCCCGAAGACATCGTCGCCCAGATCATCACAAGTGCGATCATCACGAGCGAGATCGTCCTCAGCTGAGCGGGCAGCCTGGTCTTCCTCAAAAGTCCGGCTCGGCCCGTTGAGGTTGATCTGCGAGCGCATGGGAACTGACGAAGGGCCGACCATCTGAGCCGCAACGGTCATGGCCTGCTCGTTCACCCCGATCGCCTTGCGCGCTTCGGCTTCGAGAAGCTGCTGCACACGACGACCGAAGCGCAGGCGCAGTTCTGCCATACAGGCAGCGACACCATCGATCTCCAGAAGGTCGTCGATCTCGGATAGAGCCCAGACCCCATTGGCATGATCGCTCGGACAGCTGGCGCCATCGACGATCGCCACTTCGACCGTGTCGACCATCAACCGCTTCTGGTTCTTGTAAAGCCAGTCCGGCAGCACCATGGCCGACGCCATCATCTTCATCTTCAACTCTTCAAGGCGGCTCGTATCGCCATAAGAGGCCAACGACCGCTTAAGGTCGAGGATGTATGCCGTATGCCGGGCGCGGTTCACCACGATCAGGTCCGGAGTATAGCTGCCTTTCGCCGGTGCCTCGCAGTCGAGCTTCACGCCATCGAGGCTGGTCCAGTCGTTTCCGGACAGGGCTTCCATAGCCGCCTTGACCAGTGGCAGTTTCAGGGACTGCGTCAAGACGAGGATGTTGGGGTTGGCTTTCGCCAGGCGGTCGACCGCCTGCTCCAGCAGCTTGCCTTCCCGGAATGAGACCGCGCGGACGAGCGAGGCGATGTTGACGTAATGGCCGAGGATCTCGTCTTCGGTCGGCTCGCCATCCATGATGGCGGCAATGGCGCGATCGATCAGCAGATCGAGATCGGCCTCGACATCAGAGAAGCGAACGAGATGCGGGTGGCGGCGCAGGACCGCTGGCTCGTGGATCGAAGCTACGGTCTGAACCGCATTGCGGCCAAAGCCGAGCGGGCGCGGGCGGGATGCGGCAGCCGCGGCGGCTTCGCTGTTAAGAAGAGAACGAATAACTTCCCCAGTGGGGGTCGTGGAGGTAAACGTGGTCATAGCCCGATTCCTTTCGCAAGAAGGCTTGAGGGTCAGGCCCTTGTCGATGTTAGCGCATCGGCAGGGGCCGCTTTGTTCCGGCCATCCGGAACGTCCGCAACCTGGCAGGACCCGAGGCCGGGCTCAAGGACCCCACAGCAAAAAAGAGAACAGGATCGGAACAAGGTTAACGCCGGGCTCACGACCGCCGTATTGCGGAGATCCGTGGATAGTGCAAAAGCCGATGCCACGACCGCAATGCCCCCCGGCCAAATGCCGGGCAAAACAAAGGGCCGACAGGCGGCCCTTCAAGCTTCGGTTGGAAGGCCGGTCAAACGGCCTGCCGGATTGTGGGTCGCCTCACGCCGTCATGGCCGGTGATGAGGACGCTTCATCCATCGATGTTTCGTCCGCAGACGTTTCGACAAAGTCGCCAACCGCGGCTTCCGGCGCCAATGGCGGAACCTTCGCGAGCGGCTTGCGGACCTTCGGCGTTTCGCGGCTGACCGTCATCATGCCACCCGTCGCCGCCTCGAGAGCGTCACCGAAGCGCTCGGCAAACCGATCCGGATTTGCATCGACCTCGACCGGAGCATCAACCCGTTCCGCTTCGGCTTCAGGCATCAGTTCAGCCGCGTCGCCGACCGCTGCGACGACTACCAGGTCATCGGCCGGTGCCAGCGGCCACTTGGGCTTGCGATCCTTCGAGATCGCCCATTCAAGGACCGGCAACACCTCCATATGAAGCCAGCCGCGCAACTCGGCCATCTTTGGCCAGTTTTCCTTCGCGCCGAGTGTTACAAGCACATCCGCCACCCGGCCCCACTCGCTATCCTTCGGGAACTCGATCGGGCAGGCGTTACGCCGCGGGTCATTGATCGGCTGGACGAACATGGCGAGGTTTTCCAGCTCAAGACGAGCAATGCACGCAGGATCGTTGATCTCCTTGGCCAGCGTGTCTTTGATGACCCGCGGCTTTTCCAGCGCCGCCTTGATGATGTCGCAGATCATCTTGATCCGTGCGATGAGGAGTTTAAGGCCATCGCGGGTCTTGATCGCGATCAGCGCTTTCAATCCGGTCACACCACCCGCCGCGAACACGTCTCTGCGAGCGCCCTTGTCTTCAGCCTCCTCGCCATTGGCGACAATGTCTTTCACGTCGGAGACCCGAAGCTGGCCATGCTCTTCCGCATGGGCGATCGCCTCCCGGATCTGTTCATGCGTGGCATGGGCGAGATGGAAGAGCGCGGTAGGGCCGACCGACAGGTCGACCAACTCGTCCCGGAAGTCACTGAGATTACGGAAGACGGACATGTAACCGCGCGCGGTGCGAGGGGCGATGCCGCAGCGGTTCTTGACCCACTTGTCGAAGATTCCCTCGTACAGAAGTACGGCGGCTTCATCCAGATGATTGCCAATTTCAAACGTCTGCTCGGTGGTGCGACGGCCGAGATCGAAGATCCGGGAAGCACTGGATTCGAGCCGAGCGCGAAGGTTCGAGTCGATCCCAAGCTTATCATAGTGACGGGGGAAGGCGGCAGGCAGGGTAGTCTTGGTGTCGCGGCTGGTGTTCATGATAAACCTCGTTGATTACTGATACGCATCGTTCGACGAACTCAACATCGAACACATGTATTATCGCCTCGATCAACCAGTATGCCAAAACAACTATCCAAGATACCTTAAGTCAAGCGCTTGTTTTTACTTATTTTAATACACATAATACGCCCCCCCTTAAAGGCTCAAAACGTTGCGTTTTAATCGTGAAAAATAATTGTTGCTTTGGAGGTTACTTAATCAAGCTCCGGCCCTCTCAGAGGGCATTTCGACCGATATCGTGTCGGGGTGCGATGGCGAGTGATGAACCGCGCGATCTACAGGCACTCCGTACGTGTCGCGCGTGGATGACGGGTGGCACGCTGGCATGGCGCAGTCAGACAGCGCGGCTGGCTTTAATTCAGGTCGCCAGGACGTCATCTCAAGTTGCCCGCACGTCGAGACAAATTGCGCATTGTTGATTCCAGATTCCGGCTTTTTGATTCAGAACACTGGACAATCGATTCGTCGCACGCCGTTCGTGCCGGACACGTCATCTCGACCTGTCTCAACGTGCCCTCAACTCGTCTCAAGTTGCGCATCTTTGATTCAGAACTCTGGGAGAACGATTCATAAACCGGGATTTCCGATTCCGGGCATACGGCATTGCCGGTGAGACGCCGGTCTGGCAATCAGGCTGAGAGGCCGATGGGAGTGCCATCATGCCAAGGAAGTCAGACGAGATTCGCAATCGCGAACAGCGCGAGCGTCAGCAAAAGCTGCGCGAGGCCGATCGCAAGGCCAAGCGCCCGATCGCGATGACGTGGCGCGCACGGCGCTCTTCATGACAATCTCAAGCATGGTAGCCAGGGGCGCGACTGATGCTCTGGAGGAATTTCAGGATCGGGTGGTCAGGATGCTCGTCAAACAGGGTTTTGACGAGCATGCGTCCGATGTGGTCTTCGAGGAACTCGTCGCCAAGTACCGCACGGGCCAGTCGCCGTTCCGCCGCAAAGTTCACCTTCTCCATCCGGACGATCCCGATCAGGAAGCCTGAGGCCGCGTAGATCATCCATCTTGTCGATCCCCCTCTCCAGTCATCAGCCGATGCCGGTCATTGCCTGACGGCGTCTGCAAGTTCTGACACGTTTCCCCCCGTTACTTCATAAAACGGCGTTCGATCCTGAATCGGATTTCCAGAAGATTGATGGACGTGCTGGCATGACCACTGAACGCCCACAGGCCTACGAGCAATGGCCAGACAAGCACCAACCGGTGGCTTCTCTCTCCGTAAACTTTTAATGGAATTGCTCATCTGTTCTTCAGCATCATCACAAAGAAAGTCGCGTGCACTGCTGCGGTCCTGTTGATTGCTGGCTCTTCTCGAGTCATACGATCAGTTAGCTGAGGCAAATGCCAAGGCCGGAATGCGCACCAGCGGGAGCCTCTTGCAAGGACGAAGTTGGGAGCAAAGTTTTTTTGGAAACGACATCCTGGGACGGACAACGCAAGAACAACTCCCGGCGCCGCTCCTCACACCGATGTGAGGCAGAGGTGGTAACAATCAATATGTGCTCTGCCGCGGTATCGGGAAACGACCGGCAGTACCATGAGCAACTGTATCGACGCAGCCTGCAGTACCTTATCCGTGTGGTGCGCTTTAAGCAGGTATTTCAAGAGGGATCGAGGGCGAGCGGGCGCCTGAGGGATCCAGTAGTGGCAAGCGCATTCCTTCAAATCCACTCTGGACCCGAAGGACAGTACCGTGCAGACACCCACCACCCTTGCTCCCACCCTCGGAGCAATCAAACCCCGTTACCTCAACGACGCCGTCAAGGATACGAAGTCTCGTCTGTATTCCGGACCGGCTGTCATCGCCTCCATCACCGGCGTGACGTCGTCACAGGCATCTGATTCCATCCGTCAGGTTCGCTACGGCGCACGCTGGCTCGACCTCTCATACACCCCGCCGATCAAAAGAACGCGCGGTTACGAGATCGAGCAGGCACTCCGCTTGCACGGATACATCGGGCACTGGCGCCTGCTTCCTGACCAGCCGACGCTCGCCGCTTATCTGAATGCCCGTACCGGCGCTGAGCGCGATCACCCCTGCGTTGTTTTTCTCAGCACGCACTGCGTTGCCGTGAGCGGCGGTGTGTTCTGCGATGTCTTCAGCCGCGGTGAGACGCGAAGGGCCGCCGCAAGAAGGTCAGCCGCGTCCTCGTGCTGACCAAGCGGATCGCACCTTCGCCGATTGCCTCCAGGCAGCCGGTACCCAACGCGGCAAAGGCGGGTGCGAACAGCAGTGTCGACCGGCTTTTTCGTGCGGCGATCAAGGCTGAGACAGGGGCACTCCGCGTCAAGATTACCCCGAATGAGGTCTTCATCGTCCGCGGTGACGAAGCCGGCTGCTATTGGCTGGGAAGCCGGGATGGTGTCGAGGACCTGATCCTGCGGCCGACCTCGGATGGCCGCCTTCGCGGTGATACCGACGAGGCTGCGGCCTACCGCAAGGCTATGGGCGAGTAGCCAGGCCGACCGGACGAGCGCGATCGCGGCCATTATTGCCATGAGCAATCCCCTTGCTCAGCGGCACGCTCGCATCTCCGGCGCCCCCCAATCGCGAACTGCCGCTGGGCCATGATGGCCTGGTGTCGGGCCCGGGCTCCCGAGCCCGGCGCCGCTTGCTACGATGTCCCATCAGTTTTCAGATTCAAACAGAGTTATCCGATGACCAAACGTGTCCTGTTCTACGCTCGCAACGCCACCAATACGATCCACAACGCATGCTTCGATACCCAGAGGCATTTCGCCAAGATTTTCATCAAGGAGATGGGCTGGAAGCTGATCCTGACCTGCCGTGATGAAGACATTGGCGAAGTCGTCTTCACCGCGCAGCCCGGTATCCACAAACTCCTTGAGGAGGTTGAGCATGGATCCATCGATGTCGTCCTTTGCCACACGCTGGATCGTCTGTGCTCGAGTCTCACCGTTGCAGCACGGCTGCTGCATGATCTCAAAGCCCAGGGCATCGAGCTCTGGGCGGCAGACCCCGGTGTTCAGATCAAAACCAAGGACCTGATCGACTACTATTCCACTGATCCGAGTAAGCCGCTCGGAAATGGTCGCCATTTCGAGGCGAAGCCCGATGACCTCTATGACGTGGAACACCTTGTTCGCCTCCCGTACGGATACCGCTATACGGGCGCCTACAATGCCGATCGGCAGTATGTGTTCGGGTACAAGGTCCTGGATCCCGAAGCCGCCGACGTCGTCCTGCGGATTTTCCAGATGTACGCCGACGGGATGTCGCCGGCAAAAATCGCGGCAGTCCTCAATACGCAAGGGGTGCCAAGCCCCCACGGCCGCATGTGGCGTGAAGCCACAATCCGCGGAAACCGTGTGCGCCGAACCGGCATTCTCAACGACGACAGCTATCTGGGCCGTTCCTGGGTACCAGGCCGGGACTACCACGATTACGCGCGGGCCCTGCAGATCGTCAGCGATGAACTCTGGCGCCGCGTGAAGCTGCGTCAGGAATTCTCGGCGCGGCGTGCTGCGCCGTAACGCCCTTAAGCCAGCAGGTCGAAGTACCTGCATCAAACTGGCCGGCGCGGCCGGCCAGTTTTCACAATGACAATGTTTGACAAGGAATTCAGCACATGCCCAAGACTGTCGTGTTTTATGCCCGCTACTCCACCGACCGCCAGCACGAAGTCTCGATCGAGACGCAGATCGAGCTTGGCGAAGCCTTCGTTAAAAGGCAGGGTTGGAAACTGGCTGCAACCTATTCCGATGCTGCCATCAGCGGAACCAGCTATCAGTCGCGCCCCGGGATTCAGAGCCTGATCTCACATGTCAAGCGCGAGCGCGTCGATGTCGTGCTTTGCGTGACCGTCGATCGCCTGTCGCGCGACATGGAGCACAGTGCAAAAATCCTCAAGGAGCTTCGCTACCGTGACGTCGAGCTTTGGACCGTCCACGCCGGCACACCTGTTACCGACCTGGAACTGGCGATGCGCGCAGCCCTCAGCCACGAGATGGTCGAACAGATCCGTTACCGGACGCGCGAAGGCATGAAGACTGCTGTGCGCAAGGGCAAGGCGTCGACTTGCCTCGCCTATGGCTACAAGCTCTCGCAGCAGCGCGATGAGATGGGCGACCGCATCCGCGGCCAGCGCGATATCGATCCTGACAAGGCAAAGATCGTCCGGCGGATTTTCAGGCTCTACGCCGACGGCATGTCGCCGCGCGACATCGCGCAACTGCTGAACAACGAAAGCGTTATCGGTCCACGTGGCAAAAAATGGCGCGACACTGCCATCCGCGGACATGTTCGCCGTGGCACCGGCATCCTCAACAATGAGAGCTATGTCGGCCGAATGGTCTGGAACAAACGAAACTACCGCAAGGACCCGACGACGGAGAAACGGACCGCGCGACCCAACGATGCCACCGAATGGGTCCTCAGCGACGTGCCGCAGATGCGCATCGTCTCCGACGAACTGTGGAGCCGTGTCAAAGACCGGCAAAAAGAGGCCGGCGAACTGTTCGATTTCGGTCAGAGCAACCGGCTCAATGCAACACACCGGCCGGAATACCTCCTGAGCGGCATGCTCGAATGTGAAGAGTGCGGCGGACCCTACGCCATCTCGGGCAAGGATCGCTATAGCTGCACGAACCGCAAGAAGCGCCTGCCGATCGACGAGCTTGGCGGCGCCTGCTGCTGCAACAGCAAGACAATCACCCGCCACGAACCCGAGGAGCGCGTGCTTAACTGTATCCCCGTCGCCTTCTACTCCATCGACATCTTCGACCGGATTTCGCAGAAGATGATTGCCCATGAGGTGAACAAGCTGAAGAGCATCCCCTCCCGTGCGGATCAGGTCGCTTGCGAGCTCGCAAAAATCAAAACGAAGCAGACGAGCCTGATGCAGCAGATCCAGGAACGTCATGCCGAAGGCCGGCCACGGCTCGCCATCCTGGACGACCAACTCGATGAACTGGAAGTGACGCGCGAGAAGCTGGACTTGGAACTTGCCGGCACGGAAGCGCCGGTGGAGGATTTTCAGGAAAAGATTGCCAAGCTGAAGGCGCAGTTCAATCCGGCCAATACCGAGATTGCCATCCGCAAGCTTCTGTTCCTCGCCCGCAACAACGCCGACGAACAGGCCAAGCGCGGCCTGATGCCGATCGTCCGCGATCTGATCCAGACGGTTGTCATCGGCAAAACACCTGGGCACCAGCCGGCATCCCTGCAGGTGCACGGCGATATCGCCAACATCATGGCGTCGATGGATGTAATCGACGTGATGCAGCAGCAGTTCGTCGCCGCCGCCCAGAACGATATGCTGGCGCGGATCGCGTCTGGCGAGATCGATACGGAGGCGAAACGCAAAAAGCTCCTCAGCGAATATGCTGAGGAGCTTTTGAAGAAGTTTCCCGAGTGGGAGAATTTACAAGTCTCAGTGGTTGCGGGGGCAGGATTTGAACCTGCG
>JAIXTO010000151.1 GCA_027483885.1 Rhizobiaceae bacterium | reverse complement strand
CGGCCACCGGCGTGCGGGAGTTCACATGCGGTCGTCCAATTTTGCGGCGATCCATCAGCACGATATCGGCCTGTTGACCGTGTTCCAGCCGGCCCGTAAATCCGCCGAAACCGACGGATTGGGCGCCGTGTTCCGTCGCCATCTGCAACACGGCGGCCGCATCGGGTCGATCGTTCCACAGGCCTGTTTCCCGGTGAAGCGCCCAGACCAGCTTCATTTCCAGCGTCATGTCGCGATCGTCGGCGATGTTGGATTGGTCTATGCCAAGGGCGACCGGAATGCCGCGGCGACGCATTTCGTTGACGGGGGCGATACCGCTGCCGAGCCTGAGGCCGGATGAGGCGTTGTGGCATATGCGGCAGCCGCAATCGGCGACGATATCGAGATCCTCGCGGCTCATCCAGTTGCCGTGTCCGAGCGTGACATTCGGCCCAAGACATTCAAGCGCCTTCAAATGCTGCACGGCACTATGGCCAAATCTGGTGTGGGAGAAATGCGATTGCCGCTCGGTCTCTAGAAGGTGCATATGGATCTGCGCGTCGGTTTCGCGGGCCGTCGCGAAAATCGTCTGCAGGCATTCATCCGTACACCAGTGCAGATTGGCAGGGGCGAGATTGATGCGAACATGATCCGGCCGGGCATCGAGCCAGCGTTCCCTGAGCGCACGGTAAAATGTCATCAGGTCTGCAATCGGGATGTTCGATGCCTCGAGTTTTGGCGCAATCCAGGTGCGCAGCCCCTCCGGGAGGCTGGCCAGGAACGTGGCATCGTCGTCATAGGTCAGATTGTTGCGGTCGCGGATCATGAAGGAAAAGCCGGCCCGCATGCCGATTTCGCCATAGGCCTCCAATGTGGCGTTTGCCGTCGTCATCCAGTTTTCCGGGGCGCCGACCATTCCGCTGTTGATATGCTGCACCGTCGTCGTTCCGCTTTCCAGCATCTCGATGGCGGAGTATAGCGTATCGAGCCGGACATCGATCTGGCGCATCGCCCGGAATTGCGGCAGCCATAATTCCAGCGGGGCAAAGGGTACGCCCTGCATCAGGGGCGTAATTCCGAAATGGTGATGGCTGTTGACCAGACCCGGCATGGCGATCATGTCGGGAGAACCGAAACGGGGCAGATGATCGTTGCCATAACCAACGGCGGCAAGAGGGCCAATCTGCGCAATCATGCCGGAAGCGACACGGATGCCCACATCGTGACGCATGGACATGCTGCCGTCAGGCAAAACGCCGCACAAAACGGTTCCGGCTTCAATGATGCAATCGGCAGGCGTCTGCTCTTTGAGGCTCATGTCGTGTAGTCTCCGATCAGGCCGAGGCGGCGGGCGACCACGACCCGATAGAGCGGATCGCCATAGATTGTCATTTCTTCGCAGGCGGAAAACGCAAGGCTGATATCGTGCTCGTCGTAGCTTTGCGCGGCGATCGCATGAATCTCTGGCCAATCGGGCACCTTGATGTGGCGCCAGCGATCGACGGCTTCTCTGTTCGGCATTTCAGGAAATCCAAGCTCGCCCATCAGCGCGGCGATCCCTTGCCAGAACACCCGTAACATCCGATGGAGGGTTGCCTCATCGCAATGCGGTTGAAGCAGACGGATCCAGTGTAGCCCCGTGATGATATGCAATGCGGCGAAATGCTGGGTTGCCGCAAAGATGACGAGCGCGGTTGCCGCCATTTTTTCCATCGTGTCCGGCCCAACGTCCAGCCAATCGACGACGGGCGCAAATTCAGGCACGTTGCCGGCGTCGCGCATGTTCTGCCAGAGAAGATCGTGAAGTTTCAGTCCATGCAGTGGCTCTATAGCCGCAGTCATGGCCAGGACTTCCGCCGGGTCGTTTGTGATCGGTGATGCTCCCTGCGGCTGCGGAAGCTGCAGATAAGTGGCCGCCCAGTAGGAGAGCGCAATGGCGATATCGGTCTCGTCGGCACGAAGCACACCATAGGCTGTTCGCATCAGCGCGTGAAAGGCGCTGGCCGCGATGCCGCCTGCCAGATGCGGCAGATAAAGTTCCAGAGCGGCATGGTGCCCAAGCCGCGCCACCTCGCCGGCAAAGAACAGACGCAGGTCCGGCTCGCGCTCGCGTTTGCCGATTGCGGTTTTCCAGTTCCCTTCATCGAGCAGTTCCAGCGGCTGGGCGAAGGGCAGGAGCCGCTTTGCGTCCCGGTAGTGATGGAAAAACCGCCGGAGCTGCACCGGCGCGCCGCCGATCCGGTGCAGCGCGACGAGGACCATCGGCGCATGGTTGGCGAATGTGTGCGAAAATTCGGATCCCCATTCCGGCATGCCTGCCAAAAGGGTGTTCAGTTCGTCCGAAGTGCTTTCGTTTGGAACCATGGATCTCAACTCCTCCTTCAAACCGGAATGCCCGCAGGCTTTCACGCGTTTGCTTGCCAGGCATCCAGGTGAACAGCCTCTGCTTCCGCCTCAATCAAGGGTCCGATGACCTCGATGCTCTTTTGGCCGGCTGCAAAAACATCGCGACATGGCAGGTCCATGGTCGGATTGTCCGGGTGATCACCGGTCATGACCTTCAGCCGATGTTCGGAAAGGCCATAAACGACCCGGCCGATGCCAACCCAGTAAATGGCGCCGGCGCACATGGCGCAGGGTTCCGCCGAACTGTACAGGGTACATTCGGCCAGAAACGGCTCCCGGTAGAGCTTTGAGGCGCGCGTCGCCAACAAGCGTTCGGCGTGGGCCGTCGCATCGAGATCGGGAAAATATCCGTTTTCTTCCTCAAGAAGAATTTCACCGTCGGGACCGGCCAACAGCGCGCCGAAGGGCATATTGCCGTGCGCTTTTGCCCGGTGGGCAATTTCAAACGTCAATCTGAGGAGGTTTTCGTGATCAAGATTCATGTTCGTTATCCTCTCCGGTGTTGGATCGGCTGTCGTTTCCATCGGCTTGTCGCATCATGGGCAAGTGCAGAGTGGAGCGGTAGCCATCGCCTGAGCGGAGCGCCAGGGTCGTCACCAGTCGATCCGTCACACTTGCGTCCTGTGGACGCGCGCCGGTGCCCGGATTGACGGGAAAAGCGGGGAAGGACGCCGCTTGGATAGACAGACGCAGGCAATGCCCTGCCGGCACCGTGACATGGATGGGCCGCAATGTGACGGAGATCGGTGATCCTGCCTCGCCCGCCTGCAAGGTTTTATGTCCCGACGTCACGCTGATCGCGGCACCATCCGGGGTGACGACACTCAAGGTGCAATCCAGATCAAAACTCGGCCTGTCGGCGGTGATCGAGAGGGTCACTCTGGCGGCTCCTGCCAAAAGGAGCGCGCGGTCGAGAGGATCGCAGGTATAGGCCAGGACATCGCCCCTGTCGTCCACGGCTGCCCTGTCAGCGAAATCTGATGGCGTCCCGAGATGCAAGCCGACGCTCGGGGCCGGCCGCCAGGGATCGTGGACGAGATAGTCCGTGCTCGCAGGTCCCGGCGTCTCGGAAAGCATGCCATCGACACTCGTTGCCGCCGCCCTGCCACCTGATGAGAGATAAAGCACCCGCGCCTCGGCTGTCGGCAGGCGTTCGAAACCGGCCCATGCCTTTTTGACAACATCGTAGAGCCGGACCGTCGGATAAGGATTTTCACGGCCTTTGAGCGCCTCGTCAAAGAATGCGAGGATCTCGCGATCGATACCGTCTGCCGCGCTGGCTCCGGCGTCCAGCGCTCCGACCCGTCGTCCCCACGGAATGTGCGACCACGGCCCCACGGAAAGCCGCTGCAAGCCGCTGCCGGCAGAAAATGCCTCGAAGGCGGCGAACGTGCCCTCGAGCATGATGTCGTTCCATCCCCCGATATGCAGGACGGGAATATCGAGGTCCACGCCCTCAAGCTGCGAATGCGGCGAGCGTGCCTGCCAATAGGAGGGATTGTCAGCCAGCCATTCATGATAATGCGTATAGCGCGCCGCTTGCTCCAGCACCTCCGGCCGGGCCGACACCGGGCTGGAATGCAGAGAAGGCAAAGCCGCCAGCAACCTATGGGCGGCATCGAGGTCGCCGGCCCGCCGGGCATTTTCTACGGCCATCTGGCATGCCCAGAACTGATTGGACTGAAGACGGAACCCGTTGCCTTCAAAGGCCCAGTGATTGCGCACATCGAAAGCCGCCATGGCGATCGCCATCGCATCCGGCATTTTCCCGCCGGATTTTTGAGCGCCGGCAAGAGCCAGGAACTGGTTCATGCCATGGTAGCTGAAGCCGTAGCTCGCCACCTTGCCATTGCCGCCGTCAAGGTCGGCCGCCAGGGACAGCGTCTCAGCGCCATCTGCGACATCGTCCTCCAGAACTCTGAAGATCCCTTCCGAATCCCCACGGCCGCGAACATCCTGCACCAGAACGACGTAACCCTGCGCCGCATACCATGCGGGGTGGGCCAGAACGACTGTAGAGGCGACCTTGCGCCCGTAGGGCAGGCGCATGACGAGAACGGGATAACGCTCCGGGCCGACGGGGCGGTAGACGTCTGCTGTCAGATGCACGCCGTCCACCATGGGCATCCGAAGCGTTTCGATGTCGCGAAGTGGCAGCATGATTACCTCGTGACCGAAAAGCGGGTTTCAGAGGTGAACCTCGTCATGTCGAAATTGCGCGTCGCCTCGATCAGGCGCAGCAACCCGGTGGCTGCCCGATCCAGAACCAGAGCGCCTTTGATGGCATCGGCATTGGCGGCATTGCCGCTGACGCCCGAGGGGTGCAGATCCTGCGCCTGCCAGCCGAAACCGACCGCACCTTCTGCCGTCAACGGGCTGCCGGAATTTTCGATCTCGACGGTCAGCGGCACGAAATCCTCGGCCTTGTCCATGGCGACCAGTTCTGGTGCGATGGCCAGCATCATGCTGGTTTCGATATCGCCGCCGTGAATACCGTGAGTGATTTCCGTCGATGAAAACAGATCGTCGACAGGTGCAATCCTGAACCAGGAGCACGCAACGGCCAGCATGTCGAGTTCGACGCGAATATCGCGGCACGTCATCTCCATGAGGGAGATCTGCCCGCCATGTGAGTTGAACAGGATCATCTTGCGAACGCCAGCGCGCTTGACGCTTCTGGCGATGTCGAGCCAGACGAGGCGAAGAGTTTGCGCCGAGATGGTGAGCGTCCCCGGAAAGGCAAGGTGCTCATCCGATTTACCGACACCGAATGCCGGCAGAATGAGGACGTCAGCGTTTGCCTCCAGCAACGGCACCATTCGTCCGATGATGTCTGCGTTGATGGCGGCGTCAACCTGTACGGGGAGATGGGGGCCGTGCTGCTCGACTGCTGCAATCGGCAGGATCACGACAGTCTCGCTCAGGTCGCGGGATGCAAATTCGGCGGTCGAATAATCGGCCCAATAGAAGGAGTGTGTCATGTGCCGCTCCTCACGGCCGGCGTGTCAGTCTCAGTTGCGCTTGCCGCTTGCCTGTTGGCCTCGGCGATCGCGCTCTCGAAATCATCCGGAATAGGCAAATCCGGTGAAATGTAGCATTCAAGCTCCGGCACGATATCCGCTTCCCGATCGAGCAGAAGCCGGCGCAGGACACCACGCACGAGCCGTGGAACGGCATGCTTGTGCCCGCTAATCGAGGTGGAGTGCGGACCATGACTGACGAAACTGCTGCTGTTGAAAGCAAACACCCGGCTGACCCATGTCTCATCCGGATGTTTGGGGATAAATCCGTAGAAGCCATCAAGATAAGGATGCCGTGCAAGGCGGGCATCCTCAGTCCCATCCTGCGGGGTGTAACGCTCGCCCCAAAGCGCGATTTTGTCCGCTATGGTCTTGAGTTCAGGCCTGACGGAGAGATCGACATCCATGCCCGTCGCAAGAAGCAGGTGATCGAATTCCAGAACGCCGTCCGGCGTGGTGACATGGATGGCATCGGCCTTTTGCGAGATGTCCAGCCATGGGGTTGCAGGGCGGAGCCTGAAATTTTCAAAGCGCATCGCGGTCTCGAAACTGCGCACCGGCGGCGGCTGGTCGGCACTTCGAAAGAACCGAGCGATATCCCAGCGCGTGGTGTCGGAAAGGTCGGGATAATGCGTCATCATGCCAGGCGTTTCGATGGCACGATGGGGATTGGTGCGCGGCAGGCGCGCACGCCGGAAGCAGAGATCGACTGAGGCAGCGCCGGCTTCCAGCGCCTTGATCGCATTGTCGAACGCAGAGGCGCCGTGGCCGAGCATGCCGACGCGCAATCCTTTTAATGCGCCGAAATCGACCGGACCGTTCGTGTGATCGAACTTTTCAGGTGCAAGGGCTGCGGAAACAAATGGCGGCACACGCCATGCGCCAGCGCCATCATATCCCGTAGCCAAGACGACGGTTCGCGCTAAGGCTTTTTCGATTTTGCCGCCAATCATCGTGGTAACGGCGATCAGGCCGCCTTCCGGGGCAACGTCCAGCACCTCGCAATGATTGGTGATTTCGATGTCGAACACATCGGCATACCAGTCGAGATAGGCCTTCCAGTCCGTGCGCGGAATGCGAGACAGGTCTGCCCACGCCTGGCGCCCATAGCGGGTTTCGTACCAACGGCGAACGGAGAGGTTGACGACATTGAACTCGTTGCCGACCGTTGTCTTCGGGGTGCGCAACTCCTCCATGCGGGCGAATGTCAGCCATGGCCCTTCTTCACCCGCTGCGCCACGGTCGAGCACGCGGATATGGCGCAGCCCGTCCCATTTCAGCGCCGCAGCAATCGTCACGCCGGACTGACCACCACCGACAATGATCACATCGGCAATCTCAGCGGCGTCTGGCCTTGGCAGGACGCTCAGCCAGGGTGCGCTGGGGTAGCCAAGCGCTGCAAGATCGCCAAGTGCCTCCTGCTTCAGGTCGTCAAGCGTCATGCGCGGTGCTTCCAGTGGGGCAATCATCATCGGTCATCTCGTCCATGGGCCAACCGTCCGCGCAGGCGGCGTCGGCGGTTGAATTCGGTCAGTGCCACGATGAGGGCCGTCAAGACGAGAACGGCAACCTGCATGGCATTCAGGTCTGGCTTCAGTTCGCGCCGGAATTCGGATGCGACGATGAGCGACAGCGGCTGCGTGCGGCCGGCGAGGAACATCGAGACGGTCAGATCGGCCAGCGACAGGATGACCCCAATGGAATAGGCAGCACTGAGCGCCGTGCTCAGCTGTGGCAGAAGAACGCGCCGGAAACTCTGCCATGGGGTGGCGCCGAGGTCCCGTGCCGCTTCCTCAAGCCGCGGATCGAGCCGCACCATGACGGCGGCAATGATCGTGGTGGTGAACGGAATGGCGACCAAAGTCTGCGCCAGGATCAGCGCCGTTGCCCCACGCCCCAGTCCCACCCAGTTCATCAGCATGGCCTGCGCAATGGAAAGAACCGTCTTCGGCACGAGAAAGGGAACGAGGATCAGAACCGCAAATGCGACACGAAACTTCAGGCGCGGCGACGTCACGGCCAATGCCGCCATCAGTCCAATCAGCGCGCCGAGCACGCCGACGGGTTGGGCGATCAGAAAACTGGTGATGAAGCCGCTCAGAAACGCTTTGTTTCCGAAAAGATCGGCGTACCAGGAGAGGGTGAAACCGCTCAACGGGAAGGCCATCGTACTGGCGGCGTTGAAGGAGAAAATTCCGAGAACGACGATCGGCAGATAGAAGAAACAGCCCGCCAGACCGAGCGTGAGGATGACCAGACGGCTCATCGCGCCCCCCGCCGAAAGACGGCCCGTGCACCATCAAACCGAAGAAGGACGCCCACGAACCCGGTGGCAAAGACGAGCAGAACGACAAGCAGGCTGAGCGACAACGCCGAGGCCAGCGGCCAATCGAAGGCGGTGCCGAACAGGTTGTCGATCATGGCCATTGGGGTCGCGCCCGACGTTCCGCCCAAAAGGCTTGGCGTCATCATGTCGCCGGCGGCAAGCGCAAAGACCGTAAAAACGCCGACGGCCAGACCAGGCGTGGTCAAAGGCAAAATGATCTTGAAGAAGGCATCTATCGGGCGAGCGCCCAGATCGCGCGCGGCTTCGATCAAACGTTTGTCGATCAGTTCCGCAGAGATCCAGATGGCCAGCACCATGAAGGGTAGATTGTTGTAGAGAAGCACGAGATGCGTGGTGAACGGTGAAAACAGCAGGAATTTCAATGGTTCGGAGATTGCTCCCAGCCATTTCAGAGTGGCGTTGATCAGCCCCTCGGAGCCCAGAACAACCCGCCAAGCGTAAATTCGGACAATCTCACCGGTATAGAGCGGTGTGAGAAGAACGATACTGCCGACCCCCTTCCACAGAACGGGAAGGCGCGTCATCGAGACGGCGATCGGATATCCGATGATTGCTGCCAACACCGCCGTACCCGCGCCGGAAACGACCGCCTTGCCGATCAAGAAAGCGAAAACCGGGTTGGTGAACATCTGCACCCAGTTCTGCCCGGAAAAGGCCGGGACGAGCGTGAACGCATCGAGATCCACCTCGAAAACGCTGAAGACCGCGAGCAGGGCAAGCGGAAAAATACATCCCAGCATCAGAATGCACGTGACGGGGATAGCAAGCTGCCCCCGGTGAAAAACCGGAGCCATCAGTCGATCCTTGTGATGAATGCGCGGTCCTGATCGACGACAAGCCCGACAGTCTCTCCCGATGTCAGAGGACTATCCGACATGAACCGCAAGATGACATCGTTGAC
This sequence comes from Rhizobiaceae bacterium, assembly GCA_027483885.1. Lineage (GTDB taxonomy): Bacteria > Pseudomonadota > Alphaproteobacteria > Rhizobiales > Rhizobiaceae > Neorhizobium. The sequence goes on along the minus strand of JAIXTO010000151.1, from coordinate 35,511 downwards.
CTCGGCCTCGACGAGGTAGCGGTCGCCTTTGAACACCACATGCCGGATTGTCGCCTTAAGACCGTGGGCACCTGTGCGCACATGTTCCGGCCGAATGGCAAGCATTGCCTTGTCGCCTTTGGATAGGCCCTCCACCGCAGGGCATTGCACGATACCGATGGCCGTTTCGATCGAAGCCGGGCCGGCGGCACCGCCATCGATGATGTCACCCGGAATGAGCGTCGCGGCGCCAATGAAATCGGCAACGAAGGCGGTGGCCGGACGCGCATAGATCGTTAGCGGCGCAGCCTTTTGCACGATGCGCCCCTTGTTCATGACAACGACGATATCCGAGAGCGCAAAGGCCTCTTCCTGATCGTGCGTGACGTAGACGAAGGCAATGCCGAGACGCCGCTGCAAGTCCTTCAACTCGATCTGCAGGTGCCCGCGCATCTTTTTGTCCAATGCGGAGAGGGGCTCGTCCAGCAGAAGCAGATGCGGCTCGGCAATGATGGCGCGGGCGACCGCGACCCGCTGCTGCTGACCGCCTGAGAGTTGGTGGGGGTAACGATCGCCAAATTCCGCCATGTGCACGGCATCCAGTGCTCTTCTGACCCGCGCTGCCACATCGACATTGCTTTGGCGGCGCAGGGTCAGGGAGAATGCAACATTTCCGAATACGGTGAGATGCGGAAACAGTGCGTAGCTCTGAAACACGGTGTTGACGGGACGGCGCTCCGGCGGAACACCGGAAAGCGACCGTCCATCCAGCACGAGCGAACCCGCGTTTGGTGTTTCGAAGCCGGCTATCATGCGCAAAATCGTGGTCTTGCCGCATCCGGAAGGGCCGAGAAATGTCGTGAAGGCCCTTTCCGGAATGTCGAGATCGATGCCATCGACCACGCGCTGCCCACTATAGGTCTTGGTCAGTCCGCGAGCGGAGAGCAACAATCCCGGTCCAGAGACATCTGGCGCCCTGTCAGGCGTATTCACCATGTTCAGCTTGCCTTGACTTCATTCCAGATCTTCAGCCACTCGGAGTAATTTTCCGGTGCAACTGGCCACATGAACGACTTCATCACATCCATGTCGTCGACGAAGATCGCTTCCTGCTCTTCCTTCGACAGCGTATCGCGGATGATCGGGGACGTCGTCGCATAATTGCCGATCTTGGCAACCTGTGTCGCGTATTCCGGGCCCAGCAGATAATTGATGAATTTGTAGCCGATCTCGCTTTTCTCAGCAGACAAAGTGGCCGGCATGGCAAAGCAGTCGCACCACCCCATGATGCCGGCCTTCGGCTTTGCCATTCCCATCGGCAGCTTGTCTTTCAGGACGTCGAACGGAACCCGCCATGAAAAGGCACAGGAGACCTCGCCGGTCGCAAAGAGATTGGTGAGGTCGCCGATCGTCTGCCAATAGGTGCGCAACAGCGGCTTTTGCGCAATCAATAGCTTCTTGGCCTCCGCCAGTTCCTTGGTCTCCATGACGAACACCTTGTCACGCGGCACCCCGGCAACCAGACCCGCAATGGCGATAGACTCCAGCGCATAGTCGCGCATGGCAAGCTGACCCTTGTACTTCGCGTTGAACAACGTCGTGTAGTCGGGCTCGCTTTCGAACTTGTCCTTGCGGTAGACGATGGGATTGAGGCCCCAGAGATAGGGGACAGCGAACTGCTTGCCGGATGCATCGAGAACCTTGGGGGTTGTCTTGAAAACATCGTACATCTTGGCGGCGTTGGGGATCTTGCTCATATCGAGTTGTTCGAGCAGCCCTGACTTGATGTAGCGCCAGCTTCCGTTCAGCGACGGGTTGATCATATCCCAGTCGGATGCCGTGCCGGTTTTCAACGCAGCAAATTGTGCATCCTCGCTGGAGAGATAGGAGAGCTTCACCTTGACGCCCGTCTGCGCTTCGAAGGCAGCGACGTATTCCGGATGCCCGTTCGAATCCCAGGTTGCCCAAACCATCTCGGCAACCGCAGCCCTGGCGCTGCTTGACGAACCGAATATCCCTGCTGCCGTGCCAGCGGCAATTCCTGCAAGCACGTCACGTCGGCTAAATCCTGAACCTGCCATTCTGCCCTCGTCTTGTTGGGATTGAACAGCCATCAGTGTGGTATGTTTGGGCGAGGATGCCTATAACGGAACCTAAATAGACTATATTGCGCTTTGCCAGTTTTGTGTGGTGCAGGCCCCTGACTGAAGAACAGTTCAGTTATAAACGGACGCGTGTTGAGTGAGGAATTTGAGTGCCATGGGCGCAGTCGGATCGTAGGCACGTATATCGGCCGCGACAGACTTGATCATCTGTCGCATCCAGACATGATCGGGCGACTGGTGCTTGCATTCGTGCCAGAGCATGTAGAACTGCATCTGCCCAAGCTCTCGCGGCGCCTCCAGAACCTCGAGCGGAAACGATTGGGCGATCTGCTCGGCAAATATTCGACCTGTGGTAAACACGAGGTCCGATTGCGTGAGCACATAGGGCGTGATCGCGTATTCCGGCACGGATACCGCAATGTTGCGCTTGAGGCCGAGCTCAATCAGCCGACCGTCAATCGGGCTCAGTTGGGCGCGCTTGTCGGATGTCGGCGAAAGATGTTTTTCTTTCAGGAATGCGTCCATCGAGATCGGCTCATCTTGACTTGCCAGACGGTGGTTTGAGCGAACGACGCAGACGATGTCCGTGGTCAACAAAGGCGACATCCGCAGATAGTCAGGCGGATGCGGCCAATTGCCGATGACAGCGTCGATGGAGCCGTCCGCGAGTTGGCTGATCAGGTCCTCGTAGCTCGGCATGTGGGACGCATCGACGCCGACCTTGGGCGCCCTTTGTGCAATTTTTCCGACGAGTTGCGGCAGAAACACGGCTCCGAGGCAATTGTCGGCGATGATGCGGAAGTTTCGCGTCGCGGTATTCGGGTCGAAGGTGGCGTGAGGCGACAGGTGCGCGTCGATCTGACCGAGAATGTCGCGCAGTGTCTCTTTCAGGGCAAGCCCTCGCTCCGTTGGGACCAGCGCCCCTCCGGACCTCACCAGAAGTGGATCGTCCAGCAGTTCCCGCAGCCGTTTCAGCGTCAGGCTAACCGTCGGCTGGGCCTGCCCCAGAATGTCGGCGGTTTTCGAAACGCTGCATTCCGTCAGCAAGGTCAGGAGCGTGCGCATCAGACGCACATCCATCATCCCATTCGCCTGTCGCGTCATGATCCGCTTTCCCCTTGTTGAACGATGCAACAAGCTTGAGAAGAGGCATATTTCATGCCAGCTGAGGGGCGGTTATGCCGTTATGCATGATCATTGCAGTCGAGACCGTCGAAAGCCAGCCGTCAAGCGGCTGATGGGTTATGCTCCCCATGGCTATTGGCGGACGATAAACTTTGTCGCCCAACGACATCGTCGTCCTCGACAACCTTGGTCGCCACACAGGCCAGGCCGTTCCGTCAGGCAATCCGGAAATTCGGGGCGAAGATCATCTTTCTGCCACCGCACAGCCCCGATCTCAATCCATCGAGCAACTCTTCTCGAAGAGCAGCCAAGCCATGAGAGCCACCATCGCCAGATTCGGGCTTGCCGGACACGATGCTATCGCCGAGACCCTTCGCAACATCCAGCCAAAAGAATGCGCAAATGACATCCGGAACGCAGGATATGCGTCAACTTAAATGCAAGAGGCTCCAAGCCGCTTGCTTCGGGACAGGCTTTTCAACCAGCGGCAGGAAACGTTGGTTGTGAGCCCCCGCAACCAGTTCAAACATAAAAGTCTCACCGCCCCCATCTGATGGGGGCGGTTTTTGCGTTTCTGGGGCTCAATACCGGGCGCTTCAGAAGTGGGCATCGATTTGGAACCAACAAACACCTTCGCAACGCTGCGGGCCTTGGCGCTGCGCAATGTGGGTAACTCCGCGCCAAACCCCGTCACATCAAACGCCGGAAACGAACTCAAGACCGGATCAAACCTGAGCGCAAGGTCACAAATGGCGGGGCGCCAATCCGCGTTTCCTCTTCCGACGGTGGCGCCTGTTTTGTCTGTTTGATGTCTTGACGCCCTGCTCATGATTTGCATTATTGCTCAGATGTCAGACCAATTCTGACGTCGGAGCCGATGCGGGATGATGAGTTTGGATAACAGAGCGGCACTCTTGCCGCTTCCCACGGCCGACCGGGCGCAGCAGGTCATTGCTGCTCTCGCAGACTACATTGCGCGTTCGAGGCTTGAGCCGGGTGACCGATTGCCTGCCGAGCGCGAGTTGATGCAGGCGCTGGCGGTCGGGCGATCCACCATCCGCGAAGTCATCCGGCATTTTCAGGCACTTGGCGTCGTCGAGGCCCGCAAGGGCAGTGGAACTTATCTGCTGCGGGCGATTTCCGGCACCACCATTCACATGCCGCTATCGATGGAAACCGCCCATCTTCGCGATGCTCTTCTGCAGACGCTGGAGGTGCGCCGCGGCATCGAGGCGGAGGCGGGCATGGTGGCAGCGCTCAGGCGCACCGAGGCCGACATCGTGGATATCGAGCAAAAGCTCAACGAGATGGAACGGGTGCATCTGGCCAAGGGCACGTCCGGACCTGAGGACCTGCAGTTCCATCTGGCGATCTACGATGCCACCCATAACCCCCTGTTCAAGCAGTTGCTGGAGCAGATGCGCGGTGCCTTCGAGCGCTTCTGGGACAGACCGTTCGACCGACCGGATTTTGCCCGTCGGTCGTTTCCCTTTCACCGCACGCTGTTTAACGCCATCGTCGCCCGCGATCCCGAGGCGGCGCGCGCAGAAACACTGAAAATCCTCGCCATTGTCGAGGAAGACATCAAGGACATGTCCCAATGAATGACGGGTTCGATCCGCTCGAGCAAGCCTCCCTCATCGTCGCCCATGACGAGAACAATGCCTATGACGCGGTGGTACCACCGATCGTGCAGACCTCGCTTTTCACCTTCACCGATTACGACGACATGGTCGCCTCCTATCGCGGCGAAAAGGTCCGGCCGATCTATACGCGCGGGCTGAACCCCACCGTCCGGATGTTCGAGGAGATGTTGGCCAAGCTCGAAGGGGCAGAGGATGCGCTCGGTTTTGCCAGCGGCATGTCGGCGATTTCTTCGACGGTCCTGTCCTTTGTTGCGCCGGGAGACCGGATCGTTGCGGTGCGCCATGTGTATCCCGATGCCTACAGGCTGTTCGGCACGCTGCTCAAGCGCATGAATGTCGAGGTCACCTATGTCGACGGGCGCGATGAGGCGCAGGTCGCACGCGCGCTGCCGGGCGCCAAGCTGTTTTACATGGAAAGCCCGACCAGTTGGGTGATGGAAACGCATGACGTCGCAGCGCTTGCCACGCTGGCCCGCAGCCACGGCGTGCTCAGCGTCATCGACAACAGTTGGGCAAGCCCGATTTTCCAGCAACCGATTGCGCTCGGTGTCGATCTCGTGATCCATTCCGCCTCAAAATATCTCGGCGGCCACAGCGATGTGGTGGCAGGCGTCGTTGCTGGATCGAAAGCCTTGATCGGCCGCATCCGCGCCGAGGCCTATCCCTATCTCGGCGGCAAGCTTTCGCCGTTCGATGCCTGGCTGCTGATCCGCGGTCTGCGCACCCTGCCGATCCGCATGAAGGCGCATGAGCGCTCGGCAGTCGAGATTGCCCGGCGGCTGCAGGCTCATGGCGATGTCGAGACGGTCTGTTATCCGGGCCTTGCCAACCGGCTGCCGCCAGGCCTCACCGGCACGTCCGGCCTGTTTTCGTTCATTGTCCGCGAAGGCGTCAATGTCCGCACCTTCTGCGACACGCTGCAGCTTTTCAAACTGGGGGTCAGCTGGGGCGGACACGAGAGCCTGATCGTGCCGGGCGAAGTGGTGCTTTCACAAAAGGCGCAACCCAATTCGGCGCAGGCTTTCGGCATCAGCGCGCGCTCGGTTCGCGTTCACATCGGACTGGAGGGGACGGAGGCCCTCTGGAGTGACCTCGAGGCGGCGTTTGCTGCCGCGAGCGACTGACAGTCAGTTTTGGCAGCCAGGACTGGCAGTCCTGTCTGCCAACGCAAGACAGACAAGAGAAGAACACCAACGAAGAGGGAAGAACATGAAAAAACTGATCCTTTCAACAGCACTGGCCGTGCTGATGGCCGGAACCGCCTTTGCCGACACCAGGTTGAAACTGGTGGAAGTCATCACCAGCCCGGAGCGCACCGAAACGCTGAAGTCGATCGTCGCCAAGTTCGAGGCGGCCAACCCCGGCACCACCGTCGAAATCATCTCGCTGCCCTGGGGCGAGGCATTCCAGAAGTTCGCGACCATGGTGTCGGCCGGCGAGATCCCCGACGTCATGGAAATGCCTGACACCTGGCTGTCGCTTTATGCCAATAACGGCATGGTCGAGAGCCTTGAACCTTATCTCAAGACCTGGGAGCACACGGGCGGCCTGACCGATCGGGCCCTTGAACTTGGCCGCGACGTCAAGAAGACCGCCTATATGCTGCCCTACGGGTTTTATCTGAGAGCGATGTTCTACAACAAGAAGATCTTCGCCGAGGCGGGCGTTTCCGGACCGCCAAAGACCATGGACGAATTCGTTGCGGCATCGGAAAAGATCTCCAAGCTGCCGGGCAAATATGGCTATTGCATGCGCGGCGGCCCGGGCGGCCTCAACGGCTGGATGATGTTTGCAGCCAACATGGCCGGCGACAATAATTTCTTCAATGCTGACGGCACCTCCAAGTTCTCCGAGCCGGATTGGGTCAAGGGCATCACCTGGATGGTCGATCTCTACAAAAAGGGGTATGCGCCGAAGGACAGCGTCAACTGGGGCTTCAACGAGATCGTCGCCGGCTTCTACACCGGCACCTGCGCCATGCTCGATCAGGATCCCGATGCGCTGATTGCTATCAGCGAGCGCATGGATGCGGCCGATTATGCCGTCGTGCCGATGCCGAAGGGTCCGTCTGGCAAGACCTTCCCGACGATTGGTTATGCCGGCTGGTCGATGATGTCGGCCAGTGCCCACAAGGATCTGTCCTGGAAGCTGATTGCAACGCTGGAAGGCCCGGAAGGCAACATCGAGTGGAACAAGCGGATCGGTGCGCTTCCGGCGCTGAAGGCTGCTGAAAACGATCCTTTCTACGCAAGCGAGCAGTTCAAGGGCTGGTTCGATGAACTCGCCGACAAGAACGCCATTCCGACGGTCATGCCGACCTATCTGGAGGAGTTCGCCTACTTCAAGGACAGCCTGGCGATCAAGACGACCCAGGAAGCCATGCTGGGGGACATCACCCCGGAAGAGCTGGCCAAACAGTGGGCTGACTACCTGACCGCGGCACAGAAGAAATTCCTCGCCAGCAAGTAGCACCGGAGCCGGGGACCGCAGGCGCGGTGCGCCTGCGGTTGAGCCGCGCGCCGACCGACCTTGACCCCGGCCTGCCCATGCCATGGCAGCCGCGAACGGGATATACCGACCCATGCCCTTAACCGCTGCCATCCGCCCCGGCCACCAGGGCGATCGCCGGCCGCTGAAAAAGCGGTTTGCCGATGCGGCTGCGCCTTATCTCTATAGCGCGCCCGTCCTGATCCTGATCGTCACCGTAATGCTTGTGCCGCTGGTTCTGGGGATTTCCTATGCCTTTCGTGACGTGCAATTGCTGAAGCCGTTTTCCGGCGGTTTTATCGGCCTTGATCATTTCGTCACGCTGTCGAAGGACCAGGCCTTTTACCGTGCATTGCGCAACACGCTGTGGTGGACCGGTGCATCGGTGATCCTGCAGTTCATCTTCGGTCTGATCCTGGCGCTGCTGCTCGACAAGCCGTTCTTCGGCCGGGCCATTGTCCAGGCGCTTGTGTTCCTGCCCTGGGCGGTGCCGAGTTTCCTTGCCGGCCTCAACTGGGCCTGGCTGTTCAACCCGGTGGTCGGGCCCATTCCGCACTGGCTGTTTGCGCTCGGCATCATGCAGGCGCCGTCAAACATCCTGTCGGATCCGCAGCTTGCCATGTGGGGGCCGATCATCGCCAATGTCTGGTGGGGCATTCCGTTCTTTGCCATTACCCTTCTTGCCGCGCTTCAGGCCATTCCGCGCGATCTCTACGAGGCTGCCAGTATCGATGGGGCAGGGCCCGTGCGGCGGTTCCTGTCGATCACCCTGCCGTTTCTGGCGCCGACCATTGCGATCACCGTTCTCCTGCGCACCGTCTGGGTGTCGAACTTTGCCGACCTGATCATCGTCATGACCAATGGCGGCCCGGCGGACCGCACGCAGATCGTTGCCAGCTATATCTTCACCCAGGCTTTCAAGCGGCTGGATTTCGGTTATGCCTCGGCCATCGCGCTGGTTCTGCTGGTGCTTTTGATCACCTATTCCATGCTGATCGTCGTCTTGCGCCAATGGCTCTTGAGCAAGGATTGAACCCATGACCGGCAAACGTATCCTCGCCATTGCAGCCCATCGCCTCGCGATCCTTGTCTATATCGTCTTTGCGCTGTTTCCGCTCTACTGGCTGCTGAAGGTCTCGGTCACGCCCAACAAGCTGCTCTATTCCGAAGGCATCCGTATGTGGCCTTCACGCACCAGCTTCGAACATTTCGATTTCGTGCTGAAGCACAGCGATTTTCCGATCTTCTTCAAGAACAGCCTGATCGTGTCGGGATCGACCGCCATCATCGTGACGCTGTTTGCCTCAACGGCCGGTTATGCCCTGTCGCGATTTCAATTTCGCGGCAAATACGCGCTGATCGGGCTGATGCTGCTCACGCAGATGTTCCCGCTCGTCATGCTGGTGGCGCCGATTTTCAAGATCCTCTCGCCGCTTGGCCTGACCAACAGCCTGACCGGGTTGGTCATCGTCTATTCCGCCTTCAACGTGCCCTTTGCCACGTTCTTGATGCAGTCCTTCTTCGACGGCATTCCGAAGGACCTGGAGGAGGCGGCGATGATTGATGGCGCCACCCAGTTCGGTGCCTTCCGGCAGATCATCCTGCCGCTGACGCTTCCGGGCATTGCGGCCACGCTCGGCTTCGTCTTCACGGCGGCCTGGAGTGAGCTTCTTTTCTCGCTGATGCTGATTTCGGGCAATGCATCGGCAACCTTCCCGGTCGGGCTGTTGTCTTTCGTGTCAAAATTCTCGGTGGATTTCGGGCAGATGATGGCGGCTGGCGTCATGGCGCTCGTGCCGGCCTGCCTGTTTTTCCTGCTGATCCAACGTTACCTCGTTCAGGGCCTGACGGCCGGCGCCGTAAAAGGCTGATGGAGCATTCCCATGGCATCGATCGATATCGCCAACATCCACAAATCCTACGGCATCCTGCCGGTACTCAATGATGTCGACCTCAAGATTGAAGACGGCGAATTCGTCGTGCTGGTGGGGCCCTCTGGCTGCGGCAAGTCGACCCTGCTGCGCATGATTGCCGGTCTTGAGCACGTCACGGACGGGGAGATCCGCATCGACGGGGAGCGGGTGAACGAACGGGCGCCGAAGGACCGCGACATTGCCATGGTCTTCCAGTCCTATGCGCTCTACCCGCATATGAGCGTGGCCGGCAACATGCGCTATAGCCTGAAGATCCGCCGGTTTGCCACGGAGAAGATCGAGGCTCTGGTGTCCGGCGCTGCCGCCAAGCTCGGCCTCGGCCCCTTGATGGAACGGCGGCCAAAGGCGCTGTCCGGCGGCCAGCGTCAGCGCGTCGCCATGGGCCGCGCCATCGTGCGCCAGCCGAAGGCCTTCCTGTTTGACGAGCCGCTCTCCAATCTCGACGCGCGTCTGCGCGAACAGATGCGCGCCGAGATCAAGAAACTGCACAAGGATCTGGGGGCAACCTCCATCTATGTCACCCACGACCAGATCGAGGCGATGACGCTGGCCGATCGTATCGTTGCCATGCATGGCGGCGTGATCCAGCAGGTGGGCAGTCCGCTCGAGCTTTACGACAATCCTGCCAACCTGTTCGTGGCAGGCTTCATCGGCTCGCCCGGAATGAACTTTTTCGAAGGTCGCTACGAGGCAACCGAGGGGGCTGCCCGCTTCACGCTTCATGGAGGCGCACTCGTGCCCCTCGGCATGGCTATCGGCCTTGGCGAGGGGCAAGCGGGAACGCTTGGGATCAGGCCGGAGCATGTCGTCCTTGGCGGGGAGGGACCAGACCGCTTGAGAGCGTCCGTCGATCTTGTCGAGCCCACCGGTTTCGGCATTATCGTTCACCTCAAGCTCGGCCCCGTCGCTTTCAAGGCCTTCACCCTCGATCGGAAGTTTCTGGGGATGCAGGGCGACATCGATGTCAGCTTTCCGCAGGCCCATCTGCATTTCTTCGACGGGGCGGGCCAGAAGGTCGGGCGGTGATGCGATCGCTGTGCATCAACGCAGGATCTCAGTCGCCGATGCCGTGAACACGCTCTGAGGGAGGAAAACGATGCAACGGATCTGCCGCTCCACCCCCCCCCGCGTCGCAACCGAGACCCTTGTCAATACTGGGTGAAATCACCGGTTTCCGATTGCAGCAGTGTCAGTGGATAGCGCAGAGGATGATGCGCAAGGGCTGTCATATTCACCGGCCGGTTCCTGTCATCGAAGGCGATCTGGTCGACGGTGAGCACAGCGGCCGGGGGCGGTAGCTGTAGCAGGCGGGCTTCATTGTCGCTTGCCAGCCGGGCGCTGAGCGTCGTCTGCCCTCGCTTGGGGAAGATCTGATAGCGTTGGCGCAGTTCCTCATAAAGAGAGCGGTTGGCGACGCCCCAGTCGAGGTCCAGCAGTCCAGGCACCCGCGCGGACGGGATCCAGTCCGTCTGGATGACCGCGGGTATGTTGTCGAGCAGGCGCAGCCGCGACAGAACCACCACTTCCGCACCCGGCCCGAGAAACAGGGGGCGACTGACCTCCAAAGGTGCGCGCACAAGGCTGGCTTCGATCAACTGGTGGCCGGGATTTCTGCCATTGGCCAGCGCAATGCTGGTAAAGCTTTTGAGAACCTGCAGCTCAAAGCTTCCACCACGCTCCGTGACATAAAGCCCTTTGCCCGGCTGGCTATGCACCACACCCTGCTGGATCAGTTCGCGGATCGCATGGCGTATGGTGATGCGGCTGACGGCGTAGAGATCCACGAGTTCCCGCTCTGAAGGGAGCTTGCCCCGCAAGGGCAGCCTGCCATCGCTGATTGCCGCCAGCAACGCCTCATAAACCTGCTTGTGCAGCGGGCGTGGATCGCCACGATCAACCGCACCCTGTGTTGAAACCAATACATCGTCAGCCCCACGCGTCTTCAAATCCGGCTTTCCCCCTTGGCCTTACGTCCGCCCAGAATTCTCTCGCGAAAATCCTCCGCATCCTATGTTGACATGACTGGTCATAACCAGTCCTATTATCGCAGGGAACCGGAGAGTTCCGAAGATGTCAGATCTATCACAATCAAGGGAACTATTCATGTTTAAGAAGAGCCTTGCCGCCCTGGCGCTGTCCGCAGCTCTCTGGAGCGGAACCTCGCATGCCGAGACGATTTCCGTGTTCTGCGCGCCGACGGAGTTCGAACTTTGCACCAGCGTCGCCGATGCCTGGAAGGAAAAGACAGGCAACGAAGCAAAGATCAACAAGATGCCCGCGCTTCTGGATGACGCGATCCCGATCTATCAGCAGCTGCTGGCGGCAAAATCGACCGACATCGACGTGCTGTTTCTCGATGTCATCTGGCTCGGCATGTTCAAGAACGGCCTGCTCGACCTGAAGGCGACAATCCCGCAAGCCGATCAGGACAAACACTTCGCCTCCACCCTTGCTGCCGCAAAGCTCGACGGACACCTGGTGGCAATGCCGGCCTATATGGACGTCGGGCTGATGTTCTACCGCAAGGATCTTCTGGAGAAATACGGCAAGCCACAGCCCAAGACCTGGGATGAACTGGCCGCCACGGCCAAGGAAATCCAGGACAAGGAACGCGCAGCCGGTAAAAGCGAAATGTGGGGCTATGCCTGGCAGGCCAAAAGCTACGAAGGCCTGACCTGCGACGCCATCGAACTCATTGCATCGAACGGCGGCGGCACGATCATTTCCGACGACGGCAAGGTGACGATCGACAATCCGAAGGCTGCCGAAGCCATCGAGAAGGCCAAAGGCTGGATCGGCTCGATCAGCCCGGAGGGCACGCTGAACTATGACGAGGAAGCCTCGCGCGCCGTGTTTGAATCCGGCAATGCCGTGTTCCACCGCAACTGGCCCTATGTCTGGGGCACGTCGCACAAGGAAGGCAGCGCTGTCATCGACAAGGTCGGCGTGATGCCGCTGCCGGTCGGCAGTGCCGGCCAGAAATCCAGCGGTTGCCTCGGCCCGATGTATTACGGTGTTTCCAAATACAGCGCCAAGCCGGGCGTTGCCGCTGATTTCGTCAACTTCATCACCGGCCCGGACATGCAGAAAAAGCGCGCGCTGAAGGATGCGGTCAATCCGTCGATCCCGGCGCTCTACAGTGACCCCGAAGTGCTGGCAACCATCCCCTTCCTCAAGGACAACCAGCAGGCCTTTGCCGATAGCGCCGTGCGTCCCTCCGGCTATACCGGCACCAGCTATAACCGCGTGTCGCAGGCCTTCTATCGGACCGTCCACGACATGTTGTCTGGAAACGGCGACGTGAAATCGGGGTTGAAGACCTTGGCAGCGCGTCTGGAAAAACTGAAGGAAAGCCGCTGAACCTGGCTTGAATGCGAGAGGCGGTCTTGAAGGACCGGCTCTCGCCCTCTGTGTCGCCGCCCTGTCATGGGCGCGCGCCTTCTGTTCTGACGAGCCCAGGTGAAAAATGGCATCGGTTTCCCTTCACTCCGTGTCGAAAAGTTTCGGCACCCACGCGGTTATTCAAGGTGTCGAACTGCAGATCGACGACGGTGAGTTCGTGGTTTTTGTCGGCCCTTCTGGATGCGGAAAGTCGACCCTTCTGCGTATCGTGGCGGGCCTTGTGGCGCCCACTGACGGCGTTGTTGCAATCGGCGGAGACGACGTGACCGACGTTCCGGCCTCGCGCCGCGGCGTTGCCTTCGTCTTTCAATCCTATGCGCTCTATCCGCATATGAGCGTTGCCCGCAATATCGGCTTTGCGCTGGAAACGCTTGGTATGGCGAAGGAAGCCGTCAGCCAGAAGGTTTTGAGCGTAGCGCGCATGCTGAAGGTCGATCACCTCATGGATCGCCGGCCCCGGGAATTGTCCGGCGGCCAGCGGCAACGGGTGGCGATCGGTAGGGCGCTGGTGCGCCAGCCGGAAATTTTTCTCTTCGACGAGCCGTTGTCAAACCTCGATTCGGACCTGCGCATGGAAATGCGGCTGGAAATCGCAAGGCTTCACAATGACTTGAAGACGACGATGATCTATGTGACGCATGACCAGTCGGAAGCCATGACGCTGGCAGACCGCATCGTCGTCCTCAACCACGGTCGCATCGAGCAGGTCGGAACACCGCAGCAACTCTATCACGCGCCGGACAATCGCTTCGTGGCAGGCTTCATCGGCAGTCCGCGCATGAATTTCATGGGCGTATCCTCGCAAGCGACTGCCGGCCGGATTGTTGGCGCCGGTAATCTCTCGCTGGCATTGGCAAGCAGTGATCTTGAAAATCCCATTACCGAAATCGGCATTCGCCCGGAGGGGCTGCGTCTGGTTGCAGAAGGTGATGGCCGCATGGTCTGCATCCTCGAGCGTATCGAGGATCTCGGGCACGAGCATTTCGGCTATTGCCGGATCAGCGACGATACCGTCTGGGTGATCCGGTTGCCGGAGGCTCCTTCGCCGGACAGGATCGGGAAACCCGTGGGGCTGGATTTTGCCGATGCGGCCGTTTTTGCCTTTGCAGGCGACGGCCGGCGTATTGCGCTCGCCGGCTTGCAAAAAATGGCGGCGGAGGCCCCTCTGCCATGAGCGCCAGACTTGCACGCCGTGACCACAGGGACGCCTGGCTCTTTCTCCTTCCCGTCATCGCCGTCATCCTGCTGGTTGCCGTCTGGCCGCTCGCCCGCACCTTCTTCTTCTCCTTCACCGACGCCTATCTCGATGAGCCCTCGGTGTATTCCATGGTCGGCTTCGATAATTTCATCGAGATCCTCCAGGATCGCAGCTGGTGGATTGCCGTTAAGAATACGCTGATTTTCGCCGCGATCTCGGTTGCAATCGAGACGGTGCTTGGACTGGCGATCGCGCTTCTGCTCAACTCCGCCATTCCCGGCCGCGGGCTGGCGCGCGCTGCCATTCTGGTGCCCTGGGCCATTCCCGTCGTGGTGGCCACGAAGATGTGGGAATGGATGCTCAACGACCAGTTCGGCGTCATCAACAAGGTGCTCTCCGGGCTCGGCCTTGTCGACCACGGCATTGCCTGGACTGCCAGCAGTTCGCTGATCATGGGCGTCGTGATCTTCGTCGATGTCTGGATGACGACGCCATTCATGGTGCTGCTGATCCTTGCCGGGCTGCAGCTGATTTCGCCTGAAATATTTGAAGCCGCCGACGTAGACGGCATCCCGGCGTGGAAACGCTTCTGGTCAATCACGCTGCCCATGCTGCGGCCAGCTATCGGGGTTGCCGTGCTGTTTCGGGTTCTCGATGCCCTGCGCATGTTCGATCTGGCCTATGTGCTGGCGGCCAGCAACGAAAACGTCATGACCGTGTCGATCTATGCGCGCGACCGGCTCATCAGTTTTCAGGAACTCGGCGTCGGCTCTGCGGCATCGACCTGGGTCTTTCTGCTGGTCGCTTTCGTCGCAATCATCATCATCGGGGTCTTGCGCCTCGACAAGGCGGCGGGGACCTGATCCATGCAAAATGCAATCGCCCAACGAGCCCCCCGCAAGCCTGCTTCCTTTTACCGGCTGAAACGCCGGGTCGTGCGCGGCCTGCAGATTTTTGCGCTGCTGCTCGTGCTCATCTATACCCTTTTCCCCTATTACTGGGCCTTCGTGTCCTCCACCAAACAAGGCGCCGCACTTTATCGTTCGGCGCTATTGCCGGCGCTTGATTTTACCTATTACCGGCAGCTGATCGACAATCCCATCTTCATGGGGTCACTGCTGAACTCGGCCTATGTCGCGGTTTCCACCACTTTGCTGTCCCTCATCATCGGCATCTCGGCAGCGTATGCCCTTGGCCGGATCGATTTTCCGCAGCGGCGTGCCATGCTGATGATCGTGCTGATGATCTCGATCTTTCCGCAGGTCGTGGTCCTGTCTGGCCTCTTCGAACTGATCAACTGGCTGGGACTGTTCAACCGCCCAAGCGCGCTAATCCTCACCTATCTTCTCTCGACCGTGCCGTTCACGACATGGATCCTCACCACCTTTATCCGTGAGTTTCCGCGGGAACTGGAAGAGGCCGCCATCATCGACGGCTGCTCGCATTTTCGCATCCTGATGAAGATTCTGCTGCCGCTGATGGGGCCGTCGCTGGCGAGCACCGGCATTCTTGCCTTCATTCTCGCGTGGAACGAGTTTCTGTTTGCGTTGACCTTCACGCTCACGGATGAAAACCGCACCGTGCCTGTCGCCATCGGGCTGATTGCAGGCACCAGCCGTTATGAATATCCCTTCGGGCAGATCATGGCGGCCTCCGTTACCGTAACCTTGCCGCTTATTGCCGTGGTGCTCGTTTTCCAGCGGCGCATCGTGGCCGGCCTGACAGCCGGTGCGGTCAAAGGCTGATACTTTTAAGGAACAGACCCATGGATATGCTCGTCAAACTCTACGAACTGAAACGCGACGCCGCGCTTGACGCCCGCATGGCAGAACAGGGGGTGGTGATCCGGCGCGTTCTGGTGCCGGAACTGCCGGCATTGACCGCGTGGATAGAGCCGCGCTTCGGGGCAGGGTGGGCGGCAGAAGCCACCGTTGCCACCATGCGCCAGCCGACCACCTGCTTTATCGCTGTCAAAAATGACGAACTTCTGGGCTTTGCCTGCCACGAGGCGACCGCAAAAGGCTTCTTCGGCCCGACAGGCGTCGACCAGGCCGGGCGCGGACAAGGCATCGGCCACGCCCTTCTCCTGGAAACGCTTCTCGATATGTATGCGCAGGGTTATCCCTATGGCGTCATCGGAGGCGCGGGACCGATGGAATTTTATCGCCGAAGCGTTGGCGCCATTCCGATCGAGGGATCCGTCCCCGGCATCTATCGCGGCATGCTGCCGCTGGCACATCCAACCGAGGTGTCCGGCTAAGTGGCTGCGTGGGTAGGAACGCTTGCGCGCTCATTTGCCAGGGCGCAGCTGGGCAAATATGTCGCGCCCTTCTGTCTTGCTCAACAAATCGCAGATGGCGGGCGCTGGGTCTCGGATCTCCCTCCCATCACGATAGAATCTGGTATCCAACCGGACATTCTTCTCAACTTGACCAGTTCGAAAGCTTTGAGACCGCAGCTTTCAGCGCGACACCGCTGACGTTTGTGCGCAGCATGTCGCGCACGAGAGATGCGATGATGTCTGCGGCTTCGTGGATGGCCAGTCCGCCGTCGCGGATGTTGGACACGCAGTTGCGGCTGGAATCGCTGGTGCCGGGCTTCGGATCCAGCGTCACATAGGCGCCGAGGCTGTCTGCGGCGGAAAGACCGGGGCGTTCGCCCACCAGCACAATCGACAGTTTTACGCCAAGGGCCGCGCCGACGGGATCGCCGATCGCAACCCGCGCCTGACTTGCCAGAACCACCGGCGCGGGTTTCAGGCCAAGGCTCGCAAGCTTCGGAGTGAGGGCCGCGATCAGCGGCACGGCATTGATATCGACAGCGCTCGACGACAAGCCATCGGCCACAACGATGGCGATATCAAAATTTTTGTCCGCCGCAATGTCTCTAAGGCGCTTTTCGGCGTCCTCAGACAGGAGCCGCCCGAGATCAGGACGGCGGACGTAGATGCTGCGGTTTTCTGCCAAGCTGTCGGCCTGAAGCACGGTAAGCCCGGCCTGTTCCAGCCGCTCGGCCAGCACCGTCCAGTCGACGCTTGCCCAGACCGCTTCGCGGGCCCTTGCGTGATCGAGCAGGAAGGACAATTGCGCCTGCGTCGGAAGCCCCCCGCCATGGCGGCCGAGCGAGACGCGTGCATCCGTCATGCTGCGCAGGTCTGGTACCCGCCTGTCGTCTCGCGCTTCGGTCTCCACCATGAGGACTGGTGCGGAATTAATCGCCTTTGTCATCTTACGCTCCGATCAATGCGCTGCTGCGGACATAGTTTGACAGGGCAGCCGGCTCGCCAACCAAGGTGCCGTCACGATCTGTCAGGCCTATCTCGGCAAGCCATGTCTCGAATTCCGGTGCAGGCGGCCGCTTCAATGTTTCGCGGCAATAGACGGCATCGTGATGGGAAAGCGATTGATAATTCAGCATGATGTCATCGGCGCCGGGCACGGTGATGACGAAATTGACGTTGGCCGCACAGAGCAGCGTCAGCAGCGTATCCATGTCTTCCTGGTCGGCATCGGCATGGTTCGTGTAGCAGACATCGACACCCATCGGCAGGCCCAGCATCTTGCCGCAGAAATGGTCCTCGATGCCGGCGCGAATGATCTGCTTGCCGTTGAACAGATATTCGGGGCCGATAAAGCCAACGACGGTGTTGACGAGCATCGGATTGAACTCGCGCGCGACCGCGTAGGCGCGCGTTTCCATGGTCTGCTGGTCGACGCCGAAATGCGCATCCGCCGACAGCGCTGCACCCTGGCCGGTTTCGAAATACATGATATTCGCCCCCGGCATGCCGCGCTTCAGCGACCGGCCGGCATCATGCGCTTGCCTCAGCAGCGCCAGATCGACGCCAAAGCCCCTGTTGGCCTTTTCCGATCCCGCCACCGACTGGAAAACGAGGTCGACGGGAGCCTGTCTTTCGATCGCTTCGATCGCCGTCGTCACGTGGCCCAGGCAACAGGTCTGGGTTGGGATTGCGAGCTTTTCGCGCAGTTCGTCGAGCAGGGTGACGATGCGGATATAATCCTCGGTGCTGTCGGTTGCCGGGTTGACGCCGATCACGGCATCTCCCGAGCCCATCAGCAACCCATCGATTGCCGATGCAATGATCCCGCGGCTGTCATCGGTCGGGTGGTTCGGCTGGTTGCGGGTCGAAAGGCGCCCGCCAAGGCCGACGGTACTGCGAAAGCGGGTGACCACGCGGCGCTTGGCTGACACCGCGATCATGTCCTGCAGCCGCATGATCTTCGAGACGGCCGCCACCATTTCCGGCGTCAGCCCCCAGCAGACCGCTTCCAGGCGGTCCTGCGTCGTCTCCGGCCTCAGCAACCATTCCCGCAATTCTCCGACGGTCAAGGTTGAAATTGCGGCAAATGCCCTGGGATCATGCTGATCAAGGATCAGGCGGGAGACCTCGTCTTCATCGGCTGGAATAAGCTCCTCGTTCAGGAACGCCTTGAGCGGCAGGTCGGCCAGCGCCATCTGCGCTGCCAGCCGTTCCACCGGTCCATCGGCGGCAATGCCGGCCAGCTGATCGCCGGATCGCTCCGGCGTGGCCTTGGCCAGCAATGTCTTCAGATCATCGAAGCGGAAAACCGTCTGTTCGATTGTCGTCTTGTAGGTCATGTTACGGCTCACCCGTTAATCAGCGCCAGCGCTGCGTCATGCAGTTTCGAGGTGGCCGATGCAAGAACCCGGCCATCTGAATGGACCGAAAGAGCCTTTCCATCCCAGTCGGTAATGCAGCCGCCTGCACCCTGCACGACAGGCACAAGCGCCATGTAATCATAGGGTTGCAGTCCGGTCTCCAGAACCAGGTCGCAATGGCCGGAGGCGAGGAGGCCGTAGATGTAGCAGTCGCCGCCGAACCGCCGCAGCCGCGTTGCCCGCGACAGGCGCTCGAAGCGATCGGCATCGGTGCCGATGAACATGTCTGGCGAGGTGGTGTAGAACCGCGCCTCCGACAGGCTTTCGCAGCCGCTGCTTCGGGCGATGCTTCCTGCAAACAGTGTCTCCCCCGGCGAACCGATCCATCGCTCTCCCGTCGGGGGAATATCGATCAGCCCGCAGAACGGCTTTTCATCGTGGGTCAGCGAAATCAACGTGCCGAAAAGCGGAAATCCGGTGATGAAGCTCTTGGTGCCGTCGATCGGGTCCAGCACCCAGGTGAAGGCGTCACCCGGCTTGATGCCCATTTCTTCGCCATGGATGCCATGGCTCGGAAACCGGTCTTCGATCATGTCGCGAAGCCGCTTTTCGATTGCGCGGTCGGCCACCGTGACCGGGCTTTCATCAAGCTTGGAGATCACGTCCAGCGGCGTGCGGAAATAGTAGAGAGCGAGGGGACGCGCGGCATCTGCCAGTTCAACGGCAAAGGCGAGATAGGTTGCGGCATCCGCCGGGCTGATTGTGTCGACTTGCATCAGAGAGCCTTCAGGAAAAGCGGCCAGCGGGGATCGTGGATGATGGAGCGGGCACGCATGTGCTTCCAGATCCCGTATTTGTAAAAGTCGAAGTCGAGCGTCGAGACGCGGTTCTGCACCATGGCCCAGGTGCTCCACTTGATATCAGCAAGCGCCTTGTGGACGATGAAGCGGGCATGGTGCCCCTTGTCGTAATGGCCGAAATATTCCTCGATGATGGCGCAGTCGATGTCTTCGGAGAAAAACATCTCGCCGCTCCAGATCGCGAGATCGTAGAGGCGCTCGTTGTTCGAGGCATATTCGAAATCGATCAGCTTGATCGATTTGTCGTCGCCGATCAGGAAATTGCCCGGCATCGGATCATTAAAGCAGGCAACGAGATCGAGGCCTGAGGCTTCAAGCGCTGCGCGCGCCTGCTTGTAGGAGCGATAGAGCCAGTCGTGATCCAGCGGCCAGTAGCCGCCGAGTTCGCGCACCTGGGCGAAATGCTCCTCGATCATGTCGAACACAGTCTTGGTGAGCGGCAGGGCCGGAGCCTGATGGAAATGGCGATAGACCCGCACGGCTTCATTGCGGATTGCCGCATCTGCGAAATCGCGGTGGGTGGACGGTCGCCGTCCCTCGATGAACTCGGCAATTTCGATGTCGAGATGGTTGAGATAGTCGAATGTCCTTGGGCCGACGCCAATGGCTTCCGCCTGCTTGCTTGCCGCGGCCGCTGCCTTGCGGTCGATGAACATTTCCGTGCCGCGGCCGGGTATCTTCAGAAAATAGCCGAGGTCTTCTCCCTCGACATCGATGCGGAAATTCGTGTTGCTGATCCCGCCGGATACGGCGCGGTAGCTGAGGCGTCGCCCCTTCCATGGCTCCACCTGCACGATGGCAGCCTCCACCGCCCGCTCGGCATCGGATCGCGCCATTCCCAGTTCCTTCATCACCATGTTCCCCTTTTTATATTTTTTCAGAGAGCCCGCAGCTTTGCCTCGAAATCCGGATGGCCAAGCAGCATCCGGCATCGGAGAAACCGCCAGCCGGCATATTTGAGGAATTCGATGCCGCGCGGCGGTGAGCGCAGTTCAAGAACCAGGCTTCGCAGCGCCCAGTAGAGATCGTCGGCGGCGGCATAGGCGCGGCACCGGCTGAAGGCGCGCTCGCTGAAGGCGCCGTCGTGCATGTCCAGCAGTGGCTTCATCTGGCTTTCGAACTGGTAAAGCTCGTTCATCTGAACACCCAGCTGGTAATAGGGGTCGATGTCTGCGGCCATGTCGAAGTCGACAAGCTGGATTGCGCCGTTCGGACCCAGCATGACATTCGATGAATGAGGATCGCCATGGGCGGGCTTCAGATCGATGCCGGAGGCTTCGATGGCCTGACGGATCGGCCCCATCCAGGACAGGAGCCGCTCGGCATCGCCGGGCAGATCCATCGCGCCCTCCGTGACGATTTCCCAGAGCTGCGTGATCCCGTCGAAAACGGACCAGCTGCGGCCGAGCGTTACGCCTGCGGCAATTTCTTTTTGCATGCCGATGAGCCGCGCGACGGTTTCCGGCTGCATCAGGTCGTCGATTTTTGCCGCTTTCCAATCCTCACTGAGCGCGGTGAAAAGCGTGCTGCGGCTGGCGGCGTCATAGCCAACCGGCTTTGGGGAGAAGCCCAGCTGATGGAGGCGCACCGCCGCGGCAAAGGCTGCCTCGTCGTCCACGAGATCGGCAACCTCATCCAGACCCAGCCGCAGAAAGAAAGGCGTCTCGCCATCCTTCGCCGCCACGAGGAAGCTTTGCGATTCCACGGCGTGATAGGAGGGTGAGGCGACAGCCGGCATGGCGGGTGTGCAGGAGGGGGCGTCTCCCAGCCTATCGGCGAAGGCGGCAAGCGCCTTTTCGACCCGGCTTTGCACCCCAGTTACGGCAGATCCCGGTTTCGTCATTCGGCCGCCTCGCTGACTTCCATCACCTGAAGGCCCTCGCAGGCGATCCTGTAGAGCATGTCCGCCAGGATTTGCGTTCCAAGAGCTTGAACTTCCGGTGAGGTGAATTCGGTTGGATGATGGATGACGCCGTCCCGGCTGTGGACGGCGAGCACCACCGAGGGGCAGGCATCCGACATGGCCACCGCATCATGACCGCCGATTGTATCGAGATGGCGAGCCGTCTCGCCAAGCCGGGCGGCTGCATCTTGCGCCAGCGCGATCAGGCCGGATGAAAACGAGCCTGCCTTGCGGCGATCGATCGAGCGGACCTGCGATGTCACGCCGGCCTTCAGCGCCGCGTCCTCGATCCGGACCAGCATCTTGCGCTCGGCCTCTGCCAGAACCTCAGGTGCAGCGGAGCGCAACTCGATGAAAAGCACGGCTTCCGCCGGGACCACATTCGGAGAGTTGGGGAAAACCTCGAGGCGGCCGACGGATGTGTGCAGTTCAAGGCCATGTTCGGTGGAGATCTGCTTGAGATCGGCAATCAGATAGGCGGCAGCCAGCAGCGCATCTTTCCGGTCTGCCATCGGGGTCGCCCCGGTATGGGCCTGGCGGCCGAGGAAGGCGAGGCGATATTTCGTCGCCCCCCAGAAACGCGTGAAGATGCCGAACCGCTCTCCAGCATTACAGAGCGCCGTGTCGCCTTCGATATGCAGTTCGATCAGCGCCTCTGGAATTTCCACTTGGTCGGTTCCGGCATAGCCGATCTCGTTCAGCGCCTCGCGCACGGAAATGCCGTCTCCATCGGTGCGATCCAGCGCCCATTCCAGATCGGCGGCACCGGAAAAGACGCTGCTGCCGAGAAGGCTCGGCTGAAAGCGTGCGCCTTCCTCATTGGTCCAGTTGACGATCTGGAAGTTGCACGCCGAAAGGCGGCCTTCCGCCTTCAGCCGTTCCTGAACGGACATCACGGCCTCACAGGCAGCGATCACGCCGAGTGCGCCATCAAAGCGGCCGCCGTTCGGCTGGCTGTCGAGATGCGATCCGACCATGATAACAGGCGCGTTCTGCCCGGCGAGCGTCAGTTTGCCGAACTGGTTGCCGATGGGGTCAACGGCCTGTTCGAAGCCGTTTTCGGCAAACCAGCGGCCAAGCCAGTCGCGCGCCATGCCGTCCTCGCGGGAAAGCGTCTGGCGGTTCATGGAGCCATCCGGTCCACCTCCGAAGGTGGAGACGGTTTCCATGAGTGACTGGAGCCGTTCGGCGTTGATCGGGTTCGGGGAGGCGGGGACGTCAGGCATGTATGATTTCCACATTGGACTGATTGAACTGGTCGGAAAATTCGCGGGCCATCACACCGCTCGTCACGACGGCATCGATATCGGTGAGGCCAAAGGTATGGATGGAGCCGAGGCGTCCGAACTTGGAGCTGTCGGCCACCACGACGGAACGTTTCGCCTGGGCCTTGGCGACACGCCGCAGGATCGCCTCGTCTTCACCGAAATCCATGAAGCCCCGCTCGCTGTGAATGGTGCTGATGGCGATGATGGCGAGATCGAAGAAATGCTCCTTCAGCGCGGTCACTGTCTCGTGTCCGTAGGTCGCCTGATATTCGGGGCGCATTCTGCCGCCGAGCACGCGGATGCTGGCGTGCGGCATGTGGAAGAAATGGGCGGCCACCGCCAGCGAATTGCTGACGATGGTAATGTCTTTTCGCTGTTCAAGATGTTTCAGGCAGGCAAGCGTGGTGGTTCCTGTGTCGATGAACACTTTCATCCCATCCTGAACAAGGGCAGCGGCGGCTTCGCCTATCCGTGCCTTTTCGCGCCCGCCGAGGCGCAGGCGATCGGAAAAAGGTTGGTCCCTTTCCTGCTGTTCAAGGACCGCCCCGCCGTAGACGCGCCGAGCATAGCCGCGCGTCTCCAGTTCCTTGAGGTCGCGCCGGATCGATTCCTGGCTGACCTGCAGATGTTCGGCAAGTTCATTCACATGAACACGCTGCTTCTGCTTCAGCATGTCCAGAATGACCTTGAGGCGATTTTCCGTGAAACTCATGAATGCACCTTGGATGAGCAGTGGCGCGGCACCAGCGAACCGGGCCGCGACGATTTTCAGGCCGAAACCAATTTCGGAGCGGGTGGCACGTCCCCGCCGGCAACGGATGGGACGAGATGACAGGCTGCGAAATCCTGGCTGCCGCGAACGGTGAGCACAGGTTGCAGGCTGCCGCATTTCTCCATGGCACGCGGGCAGCGGGACTTGAAGCTGCAACCGTCGGGAATGTTGATCGGGCTTGGGGGTTCACCTTCCAGCAGGCAATCCTGCGGCTGGTATCGACGTTCCTCCAGCGTCGGCATCGCACTCAGCAGGGCCATCGTGTAGGGATGGCCGGGGTCGAAGAACAGGCGCTCGTTATCCGCAAGTTCGAACACTTCGCCCAGATACATCACCGCGACGCGGTTGCAGACCTTCCTGACCATGGCAAGATCGTGCGAGATGAATATGTAGGTGAGGTTGTATTCCTTCTGCAGTTTCTGAAAAAGGTCGAGCAGTTTGAACTGCTCCGTCTGGTCGAGTGCAGAGAGCGTTTCATCCATGATGAGGATTTCCGGCTCCAGAACCAGTGCACGGGCGACATTGATGCGCTGGCGTTGCCCGGCACTCAAGCCCAGCGGCAATTCCTCGTAGAGATCGGCGGAAAGCCCGACCTCGCCCATCACCTTCAGGGCACGCTCGCGGATCTTTGCGCCGTCTTTCCAGCCATGGGTGCGCAGTGGTCCCTCCAGCATCTTGCCGACAGAGGTGCGCGGTGGCAGTGAACCGAACGGATCCTGAAGCACCATCTGGAGCCTCTTGCGAAAGGCCAGAAGGTCCTTGCCGCCGAGCCCTGCGATATCCCCCCCGCCGCAGAGGATCTGGCCGGCACTTGGCGTTTCAAGCCGGCTCAGAAGTCGCATCAGCGTTGACTTGCCGCAGCCGGATTCGCCGACGATGGCAAAGCTGTCTCCGCGGCGGATATCGAAAGTCACGTTGCGCACGGCGCGCACGTGGTTGAAGCCGCCGAAGCCGGTGCGCTTGCGGACCTTGTAGACCTGCGAGACGTCGCGCAGGCTCAAGACGACGTCACGCTTGTCGTCAAGGCGCGGCATCTCGGTCTTGCCGCTCCAGATTTTTGGCGTCTGTTCGACAAGTTCTCGCGTATAGGGATAAAGGGGCGCAGAAATCAGTTGCTCCGTTTCCTGCTCTTCCACAATGCGGCCTTCCTCCATCACGAGGATGCGGTTGCAGGCTTCACGCGCGACGGGTAGCGACGATGATACGAAGAGAACCGCCGTATCGAAACCGGCCGAAAGCTCCTTCATCAGGCGGATGACCTGGGCCGCAACGGTGACATCCAGCGGCTGGGTGACGTTGTCGGCAACCAGCAGGGCGGGATTGGTCGCCAGCGCATCGACGATGAGGGCTCGCTGCATCATGCCGCCGGAAAACTGCGAGGGGTAATCGCCGAAGCGGCTGGCGGCCGAGGGAATGCGCACGGCATCCAGCAGTTCTATCGTGCGCCGCCGTGCCTCCTGCCGGGAGGTGCCCGGCACAACGGCACAGATCTTTTCAACGATCTGCGCACCGACGGGCAAGGTCGGGTCAAGCGCGCCCATGGGGTTTGCGCCGACATAGGCGACGCGCCGGCGCAAGGTGCGCATCTCCATCTCGGAAAGGCCGTATATGTCCTTGCCCTCGAACAGCACGGTGCCGGACGAACGAACAAGCGGCGCTTCCAGCCAGTTGACGACCGCCTTCGAGAGCACGGTCTTGCCCGAACCGCTGGCGCCGACGACGCCAACGATTTCTCGGGGGGCGAGGGTGAACGAGATGCTGTCCAGAATGGTCCTTGCCTTGCCGGCTCGACCGGCGGCAACGGACAGGTTTCTCAATTCGAGAAGCGGCTGGCTCATTGGTCGGACCCTCCGTGAATGGTGTTGCGGGCACGCTCCAGCGAGGCGCCGACCAGGTTGATGCTGGTGAGCGTCAGGCCGAGGAAAACACCGGGCATGGTGGCAATCCACCAGGCATTGAGAAGATACTTTCGGCCATCCGCGATGATGTTGCCAAAGGTGGGCGTGGGCGGCTGAACGCCGAGGCCAAGGAAGCCGAGGATCGATTCGAAGATCATCATGCGGGCAACATCCAGCACCGAGGTGAAGATGACCGGTGGCAGAAGCAGCGGCAAAAGCAGGCTGAGGATGATGCGAATGTCCGTCGAGCCCCCGAGCTTTGCCGCGCGAACATATTCGCGCTGTCTTTCGGTCATGACGATGCTGCGCATGATGCGCGCATAGACCGGCCAACTCGACAGCCCGAGAACCAGAATGATGGCGGGAATGGTCGGCCGCGACACGCCAAGCACGGCGATGGCAAGGATAATCATCGGGATCGACAGCTGCGCATCGGTGAGGCGCATGATCAGCATGTCGATCCGTCCGCCGAAATAACCGGCAATCGTGCCCAGTGCGCAGCCGATAAACAGGGTAACGGCAACCGAGGACACGCCGATCAGGAAGGAGTAACGAAGGCCGACCAGCGAGCGAACCAGCATGTCGCGGCCGATCTGGTCGGTGCCGAGCGGGTGGAGCCAGCTCCATTTGTCGCCAAGGAAGAGGGGCGGAAGCAGGCGGGCGCGGACATCCATTTTCGTCGGGTCGATGCCGCTGATTTCCGGATAGAGGGCAGCAGCAAGCGCCAGAATGAGAAAGATCGCAAGGCCGACGCGGAAGCCGGGCGCCGACACGGCGCGATCAAGGATACGCCGCGCGATGGAGCGGCTGGCGGCCTTCTTCACGGCAGGAGTTTCCAGTGCGGATGTGAGGGACATCAATATTCAAGCCTCGGATCAATGGTGGTTGCGACGAGATCGACGGCAATGTTGATGAGCACGAAGATGGCGCTCGTGACGATGGCGATGCCCTGGATGAGCGGGAAATCGCGCTGGAGCACGGCATTGATGGTCAAAAGCCCGAGGCCCGGATAGTCGAAGATATATTCAACTATGATCACGCCGCCGAGCAGGCTGGAAAACTGCACGCCGAGCAGGTTGAGAAGCGGCACCGATGCATTGCGCAGGGCATGGTTGACGATGATGCGCGAACGCGACAGGCCGCGCACGCGTCCGACCGAAACATAGGGCTCCATCATCTGTCCGGACACTGAGCTGACCAGCGTGCGGATCAGCACCGGCGACAGCTCGACCGCAAGAACGATGGCGGGCAGGATCGTATAGGCAAAGCCCTGGTAGCCGATGGCAGGCAACCAGCCGAGCTTGACCGAAAACAGCAGTGCCAGCACGATGCCGAGCCAGAAATTCGGCAGCGAAATGAAGATCGAGGATATGTAGAAGGCCAGCTTGTCGGGCCAGCGGCCGATGGCAAGCCCGCCCGCAATGCCGATGATGGCGGAAAACACAAGCGCGATCACCAGCGTGACGGCCGCCAGCTGGAGGGTCATCGGCAGGGCGTCGAAGATCAGGTCGAACACTTCTGCCCGTTCACCGCGGGTCGTATCGTTGAAGGTCGCGCCGCCGGTCGAGGCACCATTGGCGGGACGCACGAAGGACTGCCCGAGATCACCGTGGACCACGCCGCCCATATAACGGCCGAATTGCACAAGGATCGGGTCACGTAGGCCCATGTCTGTGGCGATCTTTTCGATCAGGGCTTCCGGCGCCATGCCGCCCGCCATCAGGCGCACCGGATCTCCCGGCACGACCCGCAAGAGGGTGAAGATCAGCAGGGAGACGAGGAAGATGATGATAATGCCCTGAAAAAGGCGCCGCAGCAGGAAATTCACGGTGAACATTCTATCGTTCCCCTCGAGGATTCACGGGAAAGACCGCACGCCGCAAGGGCGCGGCGTGCGGGCCAGAAACGTCTCAGGCCGCGGGCTTGGAGGCGTCGATCGAACCGTCCGGGTAGATGTACATGCCCTCAAAGTCCTTCTGCATGGCGTGAATCATGACGGAGGTGAACAGCGACAGGCACGGCATCTTGGAGGCGATAAGCGGCATCGTCTCTTCCTCAAGAACCTTCTTTCGCTCTTCAAGGGTGGGCGCATTGCGCTCCTTGTCGAGGCTGGCGTCGAGGTCCTTGTCCTCGATGCCGCAAATGCGGTGCGAGGAGGAATGGAAGTGCGTGCGCAGCACGAGGTCCGGTTCCGGAGAGGCGGTCGACCAGCCGCAATCGACCATGTGGCCGGGGCCGCCGCCTGGGCGATGATAGAGCTGCTCGTTCCAGGCTGCCGGTTCAAGCACCGTCAGGCTGACGTTGAAGCCCTGCTCCTGAAGCATGGCGGTGACCAGTTCGCCATATTCCTTCGTCTTCGGATAAAAGCCGACGGAGGTGATGTATTCGAGTGCCGGCAGACCCTTGCCCTTGGGAAAACCCGCTTCGGCCAACAGGGCCTGCACCTTTTCCGGATCGTATTTCGGGTAGTTCGGCAGGTCGACATAACCGAACTTCACCGGAGAGACGAAGTTGGACGAGGCGTGGCCGGCCGAGCCCATCAGTTCCATGATCATTTCGCGGTCGATGGAGTGGCAGGCGGCAAGGCGAATGCGCGGATCGTCGAACGGAGGTTTCGAGCAGCGGAACCACAGATACTTGTTTTCGACCGAGACGACCTTGTTGATGTAGATCGCCGGATTGTCCTTGATCGAATCCACCTGTTCCGGCTCCAGACGCTCCACGATGGAGGCCTGGCCGTTCATCAGCGAAAGCATGCGTGTGGTGGAATCGCCCGTGAAGGTGAAGTTGATGCCGGGGATGGCCGGCTTGCCTTTGAAATAGCCATCGAAGGCTTCCATCACCGTGTCATTGCCGCGCTGGGCGACGAACTTGAACGGGCCGGTGCCGTTGAGGCGCTGCGACAGCGGGCCGCCGGGACCGCCGGCCACATCCTTGGCCGACATGATCGGCAGGAAGGAGGCGAGGAAGATGAAGAGGTGTGCCGGATAACCGCCCTTGGAGGTATCCACGATGACAGTGTAATCGTCGGGTGTCTCGACGGTCAGCGTTTCGCTCGGGCCCGGATACCACTGGGCCGGCCGGTCGGTGCGGGAGCCATATTCGAACGTCGCCTTGACGTCCTCGGCCTTGAACGGCTTTCCATCGTGAAACACGATGCCCTGGCGCAGCTTGATCTGGAGGCGGTGCGGGTCCAGCAGCTTGATCTCGGTCGCCAGCTCGTAGACGACCTCGCCGGGATTATCGAGCTTCATTGGCGTGCGGGTGAGAAAACCCATGACGAAGCCTTCGATATTCTTCTGCGACAGCGTCGTATGGGCCGTCGGATCCCAGTTGCCCGTGATGTTTTCGGCAGACAGGAAGGTCATGGTCTTGCCGGTCTGTGCAAAGGCCGACGAAATGAAGAAGTCAGGATTGATCTGCATGTAACCTGCAACGGCGGCTGCACCCGCGGAGCCTTGCAGGAAGCGACGACGATTGAATTCCGAACCCATTGAGTTCCCCTTTTTCTTGAAACCGTCACATCAGTCAAAACGGTCAAAACAGGCGAAGCAAATGATGTGCCAAATGCAAATTTGAGGATATATTGCATCTCTCGTCATATGGTGTTTGTGGCTTTTGGCTGTTTAAGCGACCGCATGACGTTTTTTTAAGCGGCGCGGCAGATCAACCTCGCGCATGCCGAAGGGCAGGGGCATGCTGCGTCATAAGACGGATGCTGAGTGTTGTGCGAGGCATGATAGTGGCTACTGAACTCCGACTGCACGGGAACGTAGCGCGGCTGTTCATGGGTGCGCTGTGGTGGGTACTGGATGCCAGCAAAGTGTCGCGCCGCCTCATGTCATAGGATCACTCATCATGACAAACGGCTTGGGGCGAGGTGGCGGGCACTTTGCGATACCGATCAGCCCGACATGCCTCTTCATCGTCTTTATGAAAGAGGACTTCATATTGTCGAGGTAATCGGCATTCTTTGTGAGGTTCACCGTAACCGGTGTGCCGCTCCCACATTGATCACCGTTGCCCGATCTGTGATCCAGTTTTCATGGATGAGCGGCAAAGAGTTTCTCCATGGAGACTACGTTGGAGATTCTCACGACGCGGCGAGGCCGACGTGAGGCGCATCGACACTGGACTGACGAGGTAAAGGTGCGGATCGTGTCGGAGAGCTTGCGGCCGGGAGTGACAGTGAATGAGGTCGCGGCCCGCTACGGGCTGAAGGCCAATCACTTGGCGAACGCTGGCACGGCAGGGCAAGCTGGTTTTGCCTGAGCCGAAGGATGCGGTCGAATTCGCGGCCGTGGTTGTCGAGACGCTCACGCCTGAGCCGGAGTTGCCGACGATAAAAGCAGTCTCCCGTGCCAAGATCGTCGTCGGTGCGGTCACCATCCGTCTTGATGAAGGAGCATCTGCTGCCCGAATCGCCGCTATCGCGCGTGCCCTGGCGGCGGCGACGTGATCTTTCCATCGAACCGCGTACGGATCATGGTGGCGACCAAACCCGTAGACTTCCGCAAGGGTCATGACGGATTGGTGGCGCTGGTGAAGAACGAGCTGAACAAGGACCCGTTTACTGGAACGGTCTTCGTGTTCCGGTCGCGCAAGGCAGACCGGCTGAAGCTGATCGACTGGGATAGCTCCGGGATTGTCATGGCCTACAAGAGGCTGGAAGAGCGCACCTTCACTTGGCCCGCTATCAAGGATGGATTGATGGCGCTGACCCACGCCTAATTCGAAGCCCTATTTGCAGGCCTCGATTGGCGGCGGGTTCATGCCGTCCAGACGAGGATGCCGGAGACTATATAGCTGCGGCACGATGACTCAGGGTATAAATTCCAAAGGCAAGACCGACCGGGATTTGGTCGGTTTTGACCCTGCTCGATATCGCCGATCTTCCCGATGATGTTGCTGCCCTGAAGGAGATGCTGATTGCGGCGCAGTCACGCGAGGCAAGCAAAGACGAACAGATTGCACGCAAGGACGAGCGGATCGAACGGCTTGAGAAGCTGGTCGCAGCCTTCAAGCAGGCGGCATTTGGCCGCAAATCCGAGAAGAGCGATCCCGACCAATTCGATCTGGCACTGGAAGACCTGGAAACGGCGATGGCGTCGATCCATGCCGAAGATGAGGCGGACGCTCCTGCTGGAACCAGAACCACCAGACCATGCGCGATCAATCGCGGTTCTCTTCCAAAACATCTTCACCGTGTGGAGGAGGTGATTGAGCCAGAAAACCTGTTCTGCGCCTGCGGCGGTTGCCTACATTGCATCGGCGAGGATGCCTCCGAACGCCTCGATGTCGTCCCGGCGCAGTTCCGCGTCATCGTCACCCATCGGCGGGAATGTGCATCTCCGATGCCGGCGCTCATGTGTAGGCCGCTTCGATGCCCCCATCGATCGGCAGATTAGCGCCGACCACCCAGCGGGCATCGTCCGACAGGAGGAAGACGATGGGTCCGGCGATCTCGTCGGCGAGCGCTGGACGCTTCATCAGAGCGGAATCGCGTTCCACACGCTCCTGGCCGAGCATGGAGACGAAATCGCCGAGGATGGGGGTAAAGACCGGACCGGGCGCGACCGAATTCATGCGGATATCGTGCTGCATGAAGAGCGAGCCGCTGCGCTTCTTCGTCCAGACGATCAGTGCCTCCTTGAAGTATTGATAGCAGGTCTCCTGAGGGGCCGGATGGGCGTCGAGCCAGGCCTTGCCTGCGGCAAAGCTTGTCGTCGCCGCAAGCTGCTTGTGCAGATCAAGGCGGTGCGGCCACTCGGCGCCAAGGATCGAGGTGATATTGACGACCGAAGCACCCTTCGGCATGCGCGGCACAAGCGCCTCCGTCAGGTGACGCAGACCGAGATAGTTGACCTTGGCGACCACGTCGCGATCGACGGTCCCGGGAACACCGGCAGCGTTCACCAGACCGTCGATCTGCGCGGGGAGATGGGAAATCGCCTGATCAATGGCGAGAGGATCGCCGAGATCCATCTTGACGAACCCGTCAAGCGTCAGCATCGGGTCATTGCGATCGACGCCGATGACGCGGGCGCCGTGAAAACGTGCCAGCCGCGCAACCTCGCCGCCAATGCCGGAGGAGGAGCCGGTGATTACAATTGTCTTGCCATGCAGCTTCATGGTTCACTTCCTTCAGAAGAGTGTCGGGAGGGCTCGACCGGCCAAGGGAAACGCATCCATGCCAGTGCCGGTCGGGCAGATCATGTGTGATGCGATGTGGGCGTTCAGAACGGATAGGCCGTCGCCTGATCCTTCACCGAGACCCACTGCCACTGGGTAAATTCCTCGATGTCGGCCGGGCCGCCCATGCGGCTGCCATTGCCGGACTTGCCGCGACCGCCGAACGGCGCATAGGGGCCGCCGTTCACCGTCTGGTCGTTGATGTGCAACTGCCCGACATTCAACTGGTCGCCCAGCGCCATGGCCCGTCCGACATTGCCGGAAATCACGCCCGCTGCCAGGCCGTATTCCGAACGGTTGGCAAGTTCCACCGCCTCCTCGTCGTTCGTGAACGATACGACGCAGGCAACCGGGCCGAAGATTTCTTCGTCGAAGGCGCGCATGCCCGGCGTGACGCCAGACAGCACGGTTGCCTTGTAATAGCGCCCATCATGGGTGCCGCCTGACAGAAGCTTGGCGCCCTTGGCGACGGCATCGTCGACGATGGCCTGGATACCGGCGACCTGCTGATCGGAGATGATCGGCCCGAGCGCCACCTGGTGGCTGGAAGGATCGCCGACCGGCAGATGCGCGGCCTTGGCGGCGAGACGTTCGGAAAGGCCGGCTGCGACCGACTCGTCGGCAAGCACAAGCCCGGTCGCCATGCAGATCTGCCCCTGGTGCAGGAAGGCTCCCCAGGCCGCGTTGGAGGCGGCGACATCCAAATCGGCGTCATCGAGAATGATCAGTGCATTCTTGCCGCCCAGTTCCAGCTGTACCTTCTTCAGGTGCTTGCCGCACAATTCGCCAACCTTGGAGCCGCCGCGGGCCGATCCGGTAAACGAGATCATGGCGATATTGTCATCGGTGCAGAGCGCCTCGCCAGCCTCGGCACCGCCTGGAATGATGTGCAACACGCCTTGCGGCAGACCGGCCTCCTCGAAGATCCGCGCAATGATGATACCGCCGGATATCGGCGTGCGCGGATCGGGCTTGTGGACGACGGTATTGCCGAGCGCCAGGGCCGGCGCGATCGAGCGGATGGACAGAACAAGCGGGAAGTTGAAGGGCGAGATCACGCCCACCACCCCATGCGGCACGCGGCGGGCATAGTGCGTGCGGTCGTCCATGCCGGGCAGGAAGGTACCGGTGGCGGCGGTGGCAAGCGTTGCGGCATGACGGATGAACAGCGCACCGTGTTCGATTTCGATCATCGCCTTGGCATGGATGGAGCCGGATTCCCGCATGATCCAGGGAGCCAGTTCAGCCCGATGTTCCTCCAGGAGATCTGCAGCCTTGTTCAGGATCTTTGCGCGCTCTAATGCGAGCATCTTTGCCCAGCTCTTCTGGGCCGCTTTCGCCTCGCGGGCGGCCCGGGTGATATCGGTTGCTCCACCGAAGCCCACATCGGCGACGTGCGATCCCGTGGCCGGGTCCGTTATGTCCACAGTTCCAGCTGCTGTTGGGTGCCAGCCGGAGGAGAACGCAAGGCCGTTCCAGCGACCGGACTGCAAGAAATCAGGGTTGTGAATGTTCACGATGAAGCTCTCCTCTCATGTTTCTGGAAGGAGGACAAAGCTTCGCAATCCGCGCGCGACCCTGTCTCGCCGGTTCGCTTGCCTGATGTGTTGCCGTCCTCCCAACCGTCTCCTCAACGGTTGAGATGTAGATTGCAACCTGCGTGCCAACTCGGCGTTCGGATGATGGAACCAGCGTTCCGGCGCCTTCGGCCACTGGAAATGCTTGGTTTTTGCCAAGTGTGTCGGCGCGTGCCTTTGCGATCATTTTCCTTGCAGGATTTCATGATATGATGAATGATATCATCAATTCATTCAATTGGTGAAGGCCGTGGACATGAAGGATCAACTGCCGGGACTGATCTCGCTGGCGGAGGCCTCGAAGAAGACCGGCAAGATGGTCTCACGCGGCGCCTTTGATGAACTGGATACCGGCGCCTCACCCACACTCGGCGAACTGACCGAAGCACTTCACTTTGCGTTGGGCGATGGCCGCATCTGGCTCAACGACCAGCGCATGGTGCTGATGCAGGCGCAGGTCCTCGGCCGCCTGCGCCAAGAGGTCATCGACGCGTTTGGCGTGGAAGCGGCCAAGGGCATGTTCATGCGCGTCGGCTACATGCAAGGCGTCCGCGACGCCGAACTGGTCCTGAAGCGTTTTCCCAATCAGAGCCTGACGGAGGCGCTTGCTGCAGGCCCCCGGGTTCACACGCTTGAAGGCTTCGTGAAGGTCACGACGCGACATTTCCGCTTCGACGGCATCAAAGGCACCTATTTCGGCGAATTCCTGTGGGAAGACTCCTCGGAAGCTGCCGAACACATGGCCCATTACGGATTGGCGCGGGAGCCGGTCTGCTGGATGCAGACGGGATATCCGACGGGCTACACCAGCACTCTCTTCAAGCGACCGGTGATTTTCCGCGAGATCGAATGCGCTGCCATGGGCGCAGCGCGCTGCGTTGTCGTCGGCCAAAATGCAGAGGAATGGGGCGCTGACGCCCCCGAGCGCGCCTATCTGGGCCTCGAATGGAAGCGTACGCCGCGCAAGACCACCCGCCGTGAGAAGGCGCCCGAAGAGGGCGCGAAGGGTGAAGACGAGGCCGGGACGGCCGAGGCACCAGCACCCGATCAGATCGTCGGCGTCTCGGCCAGCTTTCTGCGCGCACGCGCCATGGTCGAAAAAGTCGCTGACACCGAGGCAACCGTACTGCTGATGGGGGAATCCGGCGTCGGCAAGGAACTGTTCTCGCAACAACTGCATCGTCTGAGCGCACGCGCAACCGGTCCCTTCGTGGCCATT
Source organism: Rhizobiaceae bacterium (assembly GCA_027483885.1). GTDB lineage: Bacteria > Pseudomonadota > Alphaproteobacteria > Rhizobiales > Rhizobiaceae > Neorhizobium. The sequence goes on along the minus strand of JAIXTO010000151.1, from coordinate 1,305 downwards.
AATTGCGCGGCCATTCCGGAAAACCTGGTGGAATCCGAACTGTTCGGGGTCGAAAGAGGCGCCTTCACCGGTGCGGTCACCTCCCGGGCCGGCTATTTCGAGCGGGCGGCAACAGGCACCATCTTCCTCGATGAGATCGCCTCGCTGGCCTATGCGGCACAAGGCAAGCTTCTTCGCGCGATCCAGGAACGGCAAATCGAGCGTATAGGCGGCGTCCGTACGGTGCAGACGGATGTGCGCGTCATCGCCGCCTCCAATGTGGACCTGGCCGACGAAGTGCGGGACGGTCGTTTCCGTCAGGACCTTTACTTCCGCCTCTGTGTCTTTCCCATTGCAATCCCGCCGCTGCGCGAGCGCCGCGATGATATTCCCTTCCTCGTGTCGCACTTTCTCGGCCAGTTCAGGATCCGTCATCGCCGCAGTTGCCGCGGCCTGACGCATCGGGCAATGGATGCACTGCTGGCCTATGACTTTCCCGGCAATATCCGCGAGTTGCAGAACCTTATCGAACGCGGTGTCATTTTTGCCGATCCCGGCGGTTGGATTGACGTTCAGCACCTGTTCACCGGCCAAGACATGTCGCCAGTGTTTCCGCAGCAACTGACTGCGGAAGGCAAGGTCAGACTGCGCATGTATGCTGATGCACCGCCTTCTTCATCCTCCGGCGTAAGTGTGAGTTCCACAGAGGATCTGGCAAGGGCGGAAAAGGCCCTCTACCGCGAGGCTCTTGTCCAGGCGGCCGGCAACATCTCACTTGCAGCGCGTCGCCTGGGCCTCAGCCGCGCCAAACTCGACTACCGCCTGAAGAAACTCGGGCTCATCGCCCCCTCTTGAAAAAGGAGAGGCTGGCCGAAAACCGGTGAGCCAAGATCAGGATGAAAACCGGCTCAAAATCCTCGCCAGCCCCTGCTTGTTTGGGCATCGGTCGTAGTTAATCCAGTCGAAGCGGCTTAAGATAGACGCACGCCAGAGGTTCCAGTAATCATCTATGGCGATGACTGGGTCATGTTGACAAACTGTCTTCTCAAATCAGCTGACGTCTGATTCAAGGCTGTCTTTTAGGAGGCAGCGATGGCACGTGGTGATCTTACTGATGCGGAATGCGTGACCTGCGCGCTTCCTGCTGGCAGGCAATCCGCGCGCCGTCCCTCTTGCTCGGAGGGCTGCGCGGCATTGATCGTTCTGACTAGGCAGTGTCCCCATAAACGGGGTTCATCTTGTGTATGGTGTGTGATTCAATCTCCTTGAAAGGAGATAGCTATGCGCCGTCATGAATTGAGCGACGAAGAATGGGCGGTCATTGCG
>JAIXTO010000178.1 GCA_027483885.1 Rhizobiaceae bacterium | reverse complement strand
TGGCGGCTGCGCCACATCTCTTCGAACGCTTCATCGAAGCCCGGGACGACGCGAAAACGGTTCATGGCAATGTACATGGAAGATCCTCATTTAAAGTGGTGATGATGGCTCAAGATATCTGTTGCCCCGTCGCTTGAAAAGCCCTAAATCTTGTCGCCATTACTCATGTTATATCGGGCAGCGACAGTCGGATCGACCGGTGAGCGCGCCCGCCTTTTCTGGATGATAAGACGATGCAGGCTTTTCTCAAGACGGGTTTTCTGGCGCTTCTGGTCGCATGGCCGCTTTCCGGCACCGCCGTGTTTGCCTCGGATGGACAAAATCCCAAGGCGCAGCGCATCGTTTCCATCGGCGGCACCGTCACCGAAATCCTCTATGCGCTGGGAGCGCAGGATCGCATCGTCGCGGTTGATTCCACCAGCAGCTATCCGCCTGAAGCCAAGGGCAAGGCAGATGTCGGTTATATGCGTGCGCTCTCGGCCGAAGGCATTCTTGGCAAGACGCCGGACCTCATCCTCACCGAAGACGGTGCCGGCCCGCCGGATGCGCTTGCCATTCTGAAAGCCAGCGAAATTGCCGTCGTCACCATCGATACGCCGCCTGAAGGTGCTGCCATCGGCAAGAAGATCCGCGATGTCGGCCATGCCGTTGGCCTTGATGACAAGGCGGCCGTGCTTGCCGAAAAGACCGATGCGGATCTGAAGTCGCTTTCTTCAGCGGTGGCAAAACTGCCGGAAAAGCGCAAGCGCGTGCTGTTCGTGCTGTCTCTCTCCGGTGGTCGCATCATGGCCGGCGGCAAGGATACGGAAGCCGCCGCCATCATCGAAATGACCGGTGGCATCAATGCCGCGGAGGGCATTTCCGGCTACAAGCCGCTGACCGACGAGGCGGTGATCGGGTCCCGCCCGGATGTCATCCTCGTCATGCAATCGGGCAATCACGGCGTAAAACCCGATGAAGTGTTTGCGCTGCCCGCCTTCCAGTCGACGCCGGCAGCCGAGACGAAATCGCTGATCCAGATGGATGGCCTGCTGCTCCTAGGCTTTGGCCCGCGCACGCCGGAAGCCGGACGCGCGCTTGCTGCCCATCTTTATCCGGAAGCCTTTCCGGGATGAAAAGCCTGACGCTCCCCTTCCATTTCGGCGAGGATAACGGCGACCGCTCCCGCCAGGGCGTGATCATGCTCGTCGTGTTGACGCTGCTTCTGGTGGTCGCCTGCCTCATCTCGCTCGGCAGCGGCCCGACCGGTGCCGATCTTGGCCATCTCTGGCTCTATCTCACCGGCCGAAGTGCCGAGCTTGCGGTGCAGGAGCGGGTGGTGCTGGAAGCGGTGCGCCTGCCGCGCACGGCGCTGGGCGTTCTCGTCGGGGCCGGACTTGGTGTCTCGGGCGCGATGATGCAGGGGCTGTTTCGCAATCCGCTTGCCGATCCCGGCATTGTCGGCGTCACCTCCGGGGCGGCGCTTTTCGCAGTGGCTGGCATTGTCCTCGGATCCACCGTGCTTGCGCCGGTGTCACTGCTGCTCGGCAGCCACTTTTTGCCGCTGATGGCCTTTCTCGGCGGGCTTTTGAACACCTGGGTTCTTTATCTCATCGCCACCCGCGATGGCGAAACCTCCACGTCAAAGCTTATCCTGTCGGGCATCGCCGTCGGAGCGCTCAGCCTTGCCGCCATGGGCCTCCTGATCTTCATGGCCTATGACCGGCAGCTGCGTGACATCACCTTCTGGAACCTCGGGTCGCTCGGCGGCGCCACCTTTACCCGTGTCATTTCCATCCTGCCTTTCGTCGTTGTCGTCACCGGCATCATTCCGTTTGTGGCGCGCGGGCTCGATGCGCTGATCCTGGGCGATGCGGCCGCCTTTCACATGGGCATTCCGGTGCAGCGGCTGAAGCGGCTGGTCATTCTGGCGGTGGCTGCCGCCTGTGGTGCAACGGTTGCCGTTGCCGGCTCCATCGGATTTGTCGGCATCGTCGTGCCGCACCTTCTGCGGCTCGTCATCGGCCCCTCGCACCGGTTCCTGCTGCCGGGCTCGGCCATTGGCGGTGCGGCTCTGCTTCTCATTGCCGATAGCGTGGCGCGCACCATCGTTTCGCCCGCCGAACTGCCGATCGGCATTATCACTGCCTTGTTCGGTGCGCCGGTTTTCCTGATGTTGCTGCTGGGCCGCAAGGGCGGTGCCGGCATGGGAGGTTTGTGATGATCCGTGCCCATTCGCTGACAATCGAACGCACCGGCCGGCGCCTGATCGATACGGTGTCGCTCACCCTTCGCCCGGGCGAGGTGACCGTTGTCATCGGCCCGAACGGTGCGGGCAAATCGACGCTGATGAAGGCGCTCTCCGGCGAGATTGCGCTGACCGCCGGCCATGTGCGTTACGATGGCATCGATGTGTCGCTGCTCGATCCGAGAAAATTGGCCGCCTGCCGGGCGGTGCTTCCGCAGGCAAGCGAATTGGCCTTTCCGTTTTCGGCGCTGGAAATCGTGCGCATGGGGGCGGTGGCGCGAGGTGCGCTCGATCCGGCGGCCGAAGCGCGCCGGGCACTCGCCCGCGTCGGTCTTGCCGGTTTCGAGGGGCGGCCTTATCCGTCGCTCTCGGGCGGCGAACAGCAGCGGGTGCAGTTTGCCCGCGCGCTGGCGCAGGTGCCGAACCCGGAGGAAGGCGGCAGGCCACGCGCGCTGTTTCTCGATGAGCCGACGGCAAGCCTCGATCTCGGCCACCAGATTTCGGTGCTGGAAATTGCCGCCGGTTTTGCCCGTGGCGGCGGTGCCGTGCTTGCCATCCTGCACGACCTCAACCTTGCCGCCGAATTTGCCGATCAGGTGGTGGTGCTGTCACGTGGAAAAGTGGTGGCAGAGGGGCCGGCGGCGGACACGCTGAGCGATACGGTTGTCGCCGATGTCTATGGCATTGCCGGCGCCGTCGGGCGCATGCCGGCCGCCCACATTCCCTTCGTGCTGCCGCAATCGCGCCACCGCGCATCGCTTTGAAAGCTCAAGCCGAATCCGGCCGCGTCAGGATGAACAGCGACGAGCAGGCCATGACAGCCGCGACCAGCAGCGCCCGCCAGAGCGGCGGCGCCGTGCCAAAGAAGAAGATGCCGTAGCTGACGCTCATCAGCGAGACGGCAGCGATCTTGGCCTTGCGTGAAATCGCACCATTGCTGCGCCAGTCGCGCAACGGCTTTCCGAAGCGCGGATGGTTGAGCAACCACGCCTCCAGCCGCGGCGAGGACCGCGTGAAACAGGCAACTGCCAGCAGCAGAAACGGCGTCGTCGGCATGACCGGCAGGAAGGCGCCCACCACGCCAAGCGCCACGAACAGCCAGCCGAGGCCCAGAAACAACCAACGCATTGATGAGAAATCCTGAGAGGTATGTGGAGACGATGATAGCGGAAAGCCGGTGATTGGGAAACCTGCCTTTCGCAATCATGTTCTTTGCCAACGATTGTGCGGGGGTGGCAGTTCCAAGGTGACCATCGTGGAACTTCCGCGCTGGTAATCCTGTTTTCGCCGTTTATATTGCCGCGCAACATCAATGGAGTTGCAGTTCCCCATGTCGCAGAAGAAGGTTCTTGTTGTCGGTGGTGCCGGTTATATCGGCTCGCATAATTGCCTTCTTCTGGCTGAACGCGGCTACCAGCCCATCGTTTTCGACAACCTCTCGAACGGCCATGCCGAATTTGCCAAGTGGGGGCCGCTGGAAGAAGGCGATATCCGCGACCGGGCGCGGCTGGACGAGGTGTTTGCCAAGTATCAGCCGGATGCGGTCCTGCATTTTGCAGCCCTGATCGAGGTCGGCGAATCGGTGAAGAACCCGGTCGCCTTCTACGACAACAATGTCATCGGCGCGCTCACACTTCTGTCGGCTGCCATGGATGCTGGCGTAAAAGCCTTCGTTTTCTCCTCCACCTGCGCCACCTATGGCCTGCCGGTGCAGGTGCCGATGGATGAAAGCCATCCGCAGGCCCCGATCAACCCTTACGGCCGCACGAAATTCATCATCGAGCAGGCGCTGAAGGATTACGGCACCTATAAGGGCCTGCGTTCGGTGATGCTGCGTTATTTCAATGCCGCCGGCGCTGATTTCGAAGGTCGCATCGGCGAATGGCATACGCCGGAAACCCATGCCATTCCGCTTGCCATAGAAGCAGCGCTTGGCCGCCGCCAGGGTTTTAAGGTGTTCGGCGATGATTATGACACGCGCGACGGCACCTGCGTGCGCGATTACATCCACGTTCTTGATCTCGCTGACGCCCATGTGCGCGCCGTCGATTATCTGCTGGCCGGCGGTGAGACGGTGGAACTGAACCTTGGCACCGGCACCGGCACAACGGTGAAGGAACTGCTGGCGACGATCTCCGAAGTCTCCGGCAAGCCGTTCCCGGTCGAGTATGTCGGCCGTCGCGATGGCGATTCCACCACGCTGGTCGCCAACAATGACAAGGCAAAGGCCGTGCTGGGTTGGGAGCCGCAATATTCCCTGCACGACATCATCCGCTCTGCCTGGGACTGGCATTCCAAGGCAAATTTTCACCTGAACTGATAAAGGGTAGCGTGATGGCTGAGACGGGCGTCAAGCTGGAGGAGAGCTGGAAAAAGGCCTTGGCGCCTGAATTTTCAGAGCCTTACATGGGCGCTCTCCGGTCTTTCCTGCTCTCGGAGAAAGAGGCGGGAAAACACATCTTTCCCAAGGGGCCGGAATATTTTCGCGCCCTTGACCTGACGCCCTTACCCCAGGTGAAGGTCGTGATTCTCGGGCAGGATCCTTATCATGGGGCAGGGCAGGCGCATGGCCTGTGTTTCAGCGTGCGCCCCGGCGTGCGCGTGCCGCCATCGCTCGTCAACATTTACAAGGAAATGCGCACCGATCTTCACATCGAACAGCCGGCCCACGGCTTTCTCGAGCACTGGGCGCGTCAGGGCGTGCTGCTCTTGAACAGCGTTTTGACGGTGGAGGAGGGGCGCGCCGCCGCCCACCAGGGCAAGGGCTGGGAGCGGTTCACCGATGCGGTGATCCGCAAGGTCAACGATGAATGCGCCCATGTCGTTTTCATGCTCTGGGGCGCCTATGCGCAGAAGAAGGCGGGGTTTGTCGATCACCGCCGGCATCTGGTGCTGAAAGCGCCGCATCCCTCGCCGCTGTCGGCCCATAACGGTTTTTTTGGCTCGGGGCATTTTTCCAAGGCCAATGCCTATCTGGCCTCGAATGGCCGCGATCCGATCGACTGGCAACTGCCCGTCACGCCGGTTCAGGATGCATGACGTCGTCCAGTTCTATTTTGTGAACGATCCGTTCTGATCGTTCACTCTATGAAATTTGGCCGAAGAGGGCCATCTTCACCCCAGACAAGCGGACCGGTTGACGGATCGCTGGAAACAAGGGGTTTTTCACATGATCGACCAGATCAAGGGCCTGCATCACGTTACATCCATGGCCGCCAGCGCCCGCGGCAACAACAAGTTCTTCACCGATACGCTCGGCCTTCGCCGCGTCAAGCAGACTGTCAATTTTGATGCGCCTGACGTCTACCATCTCTATTACGGCGATGAGCAGGGCACGCCCGGTTCCGTGATGACGTATTTTCCTTTCCCGCACATCGCCAAGGGCCGTCCGGGCACCGGCGAAGTGGGCACCACGGTTTTTGCCGTGCCGGATGGTTCGCTCGGTTACTGGGCCAACCGCCTTGCCTCCAAGGGCAGCCTGGACATGAAGGCCGATGAAGCCTTTGGCGAAAAGCGCCTCAACTTCTTCGGCCCCGATGGCGATGGTTTTGCGCTTGCCGAAGTCAAGGACGATGCCCGGGCCGGCTGGACCGGAAACGGCGTCGATGCCGATCATGCCATCCGCGGCTTTCATTCCGCCTCCATGCGCCTTCGCGATGAAGGGGCAACCGTCGAACTGTTGAAGTTCATGGGCTATCAGGAAGTCGACCGCAAGGATGGCGTCACGCGCTTGGCCATTCCCGGCGGCAATGGCGCCGATACGATTGATATCGAGACCATGCCGAACATTGCGCGTGCCCAGCAAGGCGCTGGCTCGGTGCATCACATCGCCTTTGCCGTTGAAAACCGCGCAAAGCAGTTGGAAGTGCGCAAGGCGCTGATGGACACCGGGTATCAGGTGACCCCTGTGATCGACCGCGATTATTTCTGGGCGATCTATTTCCGCACGCCGGGCGGCGTTCTTTTCGAAATCGCCACCAACGAACCGGGCTTTGATCGTGACGAGGATACCGCCCATCTCGGTCAGGCGCTGCAGCTTCCGGCCCAGCACCGCCACCTGCGCTCTTATCTCGAAGAGCATCTGGAAAAGCTGGAAGGCTGAAGGAGGCTGTCATGAGCACGGAAAGTTATCTGCACCGCGTGCGCTCGGGAAAACCGGGCGCGCCCATCCTCTTCGTGTTTCACGGCACGGGTGGTGATGAGAACCAGTTCTTTGATTTCGGCAGTCGGCTTTTGCCGGAGGCAACGGTGATCTCACCGCGCGGTGACGTAGCCGAACATGGCGCCGCCCGCTTCTTCCGCCGCAAGGCGGAAGGCATCTATGATCTCGACGATCTGGCGCGGGCAACCGGGCGGATGGCGGATTTCGTGGCCGCCAACCGTGACAAATACCAGGCCGGGCCGGTTCTCGGCCTCGGCTTTTCCAACGGCGCCAATATTCTCGCCAATGTCGTGATCGAACAGCCGGAGCTTTTTGCCGCCTCGGTGCTCATGCATCCGCTGATCCCGTTCGCGCCAGCTCCGCGTCCGGGATCCGGCAAGGTGCTGATCACTGCCGGTGAACGCGATCCGATCTGCCCGGTGCCGCTCACACAGGCGCTGGCGGATTATCTCGTGGCGCAAGGCGATGACGTGACGCTGGACTGGCACCCCGGCGGCCATGAAATCCGTCCCAACGAAATCGAAGCGCTCAAGGCTTTCCTTCAGCCCTACGGCGCCTGATCGAGACGGCAACAGTGCCGTCGCATCGGTGGCCGCATACCCCCTTCTCCCCGTCAAAACGGGGAGAAGGTCGCGGCAGCGGGATGAGGGGCGCCTTGCGGCAAGCGGCCAATTCCAATTTCCCGTCCGACACCATTACCCCTTGCACCGACAAAAAACCTGGCCGATAGTCTCTCCATCCGCCGTGCAGGCAGCCATTCCGGAGAGTTTTCTTGGACAAACAGGCCTTTAATCCCCCCTCGGTCAGAAAGCCGTTCGGGCACTATAATCATGGGCTCCTGGTGCCGCCGGGCGCTTCGCTGCTGGTGACGTCGGGACAGCTCGGCATCGCGCCCGATGATAGCATTCCCCCCGATGTGACGGGTCAGGCAGAACTGTGTTTTCAGGCGGTAGAGGCAATTCTTGCCGAGGCGGGCATGAGTTTTGCCGATGTCATCCGCATTTCCGGTTTCGTCACGAAGCGCGAGGATTTTGCGCCCTATATGGCGGTGCGCGATCGCTATACGCTGGAGCCGAAGCCGGTCTCCACGCTGATTATCGTTGGCGGCTTTACCCGGCCGGAATTTCTGGTCGAGGTGGAAGTCACCGCCGCCAAAGTGTTCTGACGGCGGCTTGGGGTTGGCTCAGTCGGGCCAGCTCTTTAATGCCCGCAGCATCGGCGTTTTTTTCATCATGTGGCCGTCCATGCGCGAAAGCAGATGGTCAAGCAGCGAGACGGCCTCGGCCACGGCCGGGCCCTTGTTCAGCATCACGCATTCGGCGCGCGCGGCCATGGCCGCATCGGTCATTTCGCCGCGCGAGGGAAGGCCGGTCTTCACCAGATCTTCCAGCACCTGTGTTGCCCATATGGTGGGAACGGCGGCGGCCTCGCAGATCCACAAAATCTCCTCCTGCATTTCCGCCACCCGTTCAAAACCGATTTCGGCCGCCAGATCGCCGCGCGCGATCATCACGCCGAACGGGCGCCGGTGGCGGAGTGCTGTTGCGATGAGGGCGGGCAGGTTGCGCACGGCATCCGGATGTTCGATCTTGGCAACGAGGCCAAGTTTGCCTTTTCGCATGGCGGCCCTCTCTGCTCCGCCGGGCGTTGTGCCATCGTGGCGGGCAAGGGCTGCCTCCAGAAGATCGATATCTTCCGGCCGGCTGACGAAGGAATAACCGATCATGTCGGCGCATTCGACAACGCTCATCAGATCGGCTTCGTCCTTGGCGGTGAGCGGCGACAGGCCAAGCGCGGTATCAGGCAGGTTGAGGCCCTTTTCCGGCTTGATCTTGGCGCCGCCGGTCTTGCAGCGGGTGACGCGCACCAGGGCGGCCATTTCCGACAGGGCCTCCACCACGCCTTCCAGCTTGCCATCGTCGTAGCGGATGCGGTCGCCGAGCGAGAGGCGTGTCACGATCTGCGGCAGCGACACGGACGCGCAGACCCTTGCGCCGCCGGCAAGGCCGGGCTCTCCCTCGGCCACAAGCCGAAAGAGGTCGCCCACCTGCAGCTTGGCGCCCTTTGCCGGCGCCACGGTTTCCGTGCGGATTTTGGGGCCGGCAATGTCCATCAGCACCTTTACCGGGCGTGCCAGCCTTTGGCCGGCTTCGCGCACATGAGCTGCCATGGCAAGCCAGGCGTCGCGGTCGTCATGGGCGCAGTTGATACGGGCAATCGTCATGCCGCGCTTGACGAGATCGGCCACCATGTCGGGCGCATCGGCGGCCTCACTCGGCAGCGTGACCATGATGCGGCAGCGGCGATGGGAGGGCGCGGCCCCCAGCAGATCGCCTGCCGCTGCGGCAAGGGCTTGCTCCCCGTGAAAGAACGTTTCTTCCGTCGGGCGTGAAAAGGGCGGTGCAGAAGCCGTTGCGGCCGCAAGGCTTGCCAGAACGGCATCGAGCGTGGGCAGGACGCGGCTCTCAAGCCGTCCGAGCGAGGAAAAGCCAAGGCGCATCAACTGGCGTTGCAAGGGCCGGATGTCGCGCCGGCGCAGCGTGAGGTAGTGGGAAAGATTGGCAAGACGCGCGGCATCTGCGGCAAGCAGGGGCGTTGCGCCGAAAAGCTCGTCGGCCAGCGGCTGAGATGCATCGGCAATCGCTGAACGCAGCGCCGCAACCTCGTCAAACACGGCTTTTATCTCGCCGGCATCGGCCGTATCTCCGCCGAGCGCCGCGATGGCCTTGGCGTCTGCCGCTTCCGCAGCGTCATCTGCGATTTCGTTATGGGTCTGTGCCTGAAGCATGTTGGTCTCCGCATTGTCTGGCGCCAAGGCTGCGCTGCGGAGTTGACGATGGCATGACAGAAAAGGGGCGCGCCTTGCGTTTGCGCAAATGGAGCCGGCAGGAGTTGAGGCTGCGACGTCTTGGCGCAAGGACGACGCTGCGGCAGCGTCGTCCGGGAGGACTTTCGTCCTCAGTAGCCGCAGGCGCGCAGCTGGTTTTCGTAACGGCTTGCCATGCTGGCCGAACGCTGTGCTGCCTGACGGGTGCCGGAGGAAAACGCGCCGCGCTCATAACCGCTATGGCCGGAATAATAGGCGAGATACAGACGGTAACCGTCTTCGAGCGGAATGCCGTTACGGTCATGGCTCTTGCGGTGATACCAGCCGACGAAATCGATGGCATCGCCGAAGTCGGAGCGGCTGGCGCCCCAGCGCCCGGTTTCGCGGCGATAGCTTTCCCAGGTGCCGTCCAGCGCCTGCGCATAACCATAGGCAGATGAGGCGCGTGTCCAGGGAATGAAGCCCAGCAGCTTTGTGCGGGGCGGCCGTGCGCGGGCGCGGAAACCGGATTCCGTATAGATCGTCGCCATCAGAACCGGAACGGGCACACCGTATCGTTGTGAAGCATTCTTGGCTTCGCGGGCCCAGTTGTTAAACAGTCCATCACGTTGTGCGAATATGGCGCAGGCATTGTCGATCCGACTAGGGGCGGTACCACAGCCGACCAGCATCAGAAGGGCGATTAATAGGACTATGCGCATCGCTTAACCTCTTGTTCCAAGAGATTTATAGCGACGAAAATTTAATGATGTCTTTAAACGATACAACTTTAAAAGCGTGCCATTTCGGTCTTTACACGCTGAAGAAAGGCGGCGCGCGTGGCCTCGGTACAGTTGTTCATGTCGTAATGGGCGAGGAATTTCACCGGCGCACCGATGGCAATCTGTGCCCGGATGACACGCTTGATGACCTTTTTCGGCGGGTTTCCAACGAGAAAGGCCCGCATCGGTGTGCCGCCATAGGTCATCACAGCCGCCAGTTTGCGGATGTGGCGAAGCGTCGGGGTGAGCTTGCCGTTTTCGAGCCCGAAGGACACGCCCGGCAACCAGACCCGGTCGAAATATCCCTTCAGCATGGCGGGAAAACCGAAATTCCACACCGGCGTACAGATCACCAGACCCTCGGCTTGTTTCAGCCGCTCCACATAGGGTTCGAGCCCCGCCATGTTGTCAGGATAATCATGGTAAATCCGCCGGCTGTGGGCCGAGAGTACCGGATCGAACCCTTCCGCATAAAGATCGCAGGCGTCAACGACATGGCCTGCCTGCGCCAGACTTTCGCAGGTCTGGCGAAACAGCGCCTTGCCATAACTTTCCTCGACGGGATGGGAATGGAGAACGAGAACGCGCATGAAAAAAGCTCCAAATCTTTGCCCGATGCAATCGCACTCGGGCTTCAGGTCAAAACTTCCGCGCCGTTTGTCCCAACACCTTTATCCACCGCCGCCAGGCCGGGGATCAAAGCTGCCATGCCGGAAATCCTGCATGGGCCGGACAGATCGGCCGGGAGTACCTTCGGAGTGAGTAAAGTGGCGGTGATTGTTAGTTAAGGTCCTTCGTGTGATGCGATGTTGAGAGCGGGGCAGCCCCCTCATCCGCCTGCCGGCGCCTTCTCCCCGAGGGGAGAAGGGAGTGAGCCGCATCGTTTGTCGCTCTCCTCTCCCCTTGGGGAGAGGGTGGCCGAGCGAAGCGGAGGGCGGGTGAGGAGGAGCCCTGGACGAAAACCTACGCGATCTTACTCCCCCGCTTCGGAAAAGGTCTGCAGGCCCGGAAACAGATAGTTCTGGCCGGCCTTGAAATCGAAATCGGGATTATCCCAGGCGATCATCTTGCCGGGGTTGAGGAGGCCCTGCGGATCGGTTTCCTTCTTGAAGGCAAGCTGCACTTCGTCCGTCTGCTTCATGCCGCCTTCTTCCAGCGTGTAGCGGTGCGGGTTAAACACCGGGCAGCCATTGTCCTCGTGGATGCGGATGATCTCTTCCAACCGCTCTTTTGTGGTATAGCGCACCAGCGGCAGGCCGGAGCATTGCATGCGCCCGTCGAACTTGATGAATTCCAGATGGCCGGGCACCTCGTCGCCAAAGATCTCGGTCATCTTGGCAACCTTTGCCACATGGTCCGGCCCCGGATATTGCACCTGCAGATAGGTGAAGCTCGGATCGACCTTCAGCGCCCGCAGCGTCGTGTGGTTCCAGCCGAGTTCATAGGCATGCGGAATGCCCTTCATGCTCTCCACGGTATCGGAGCGGAACAGCACTTCGCCCTTCATTTTGTCCGTCAGCGCCAGGAACGGCTCCATGGAATGCGGCGCCACCATCAAGACAACGATGGACTGGTCGCGGTGGCGGATGAACGGCTTGTGGCGGGGGAAGAAATCATAAGGGATCGGCGCTGCAATCGGCGCGACTTCCTTGAGCAAAATGCCGTTCTTGTGGGCGAGCGCATCGGCAAGCCGGACGGCATCCATGTAGTCGTCATAACCGACGAGCACATCCACCCAGTCATAGGCCGGCGCCAGCGGCATTTCCACCTGCGTGATGATGCCATTGGTGCCATAGGCATGGGTCACCTTCTGCAGGTCCCAGGCTTTGAGATCCAGCACGCGCGGTTCCGCCTCCATGGTGACGACGCGCAGCGACAGGATATTGCCGAGATCACGAAGCCCGCCCCAGTGAATGGAGCCGACCCCGCCGGAGCCGCCAGCCACGAACCCGCCGATGGTGGCGGTCTGGGCGGTCGACGGGTGAAAACGCAGCTCCTGGCCGGAATGGGCTTTCGTCTGGCGGTCCAGTTCGGCAATCACGATGCCGGGTTCGCAGATGACGCGGCCGGGATGGATTTCCTTCACCTTGTTCATGTTGATGAGGTTCAAGACGATGCCGCCGGCAAGCGGCATGGCCTGCCCGTAATTGCCGGTTCCCGCTCCGCGCGGGGTCACCGGCACGCCGTGCGCATAAGCCACTTTCAGCGTGCGGATCACCTCTTCTTCCGAGGTGGGCGACACCACGAGATCGGCCGTCACATGGTCCAGTTCTGCCTTGAGAATCGGCGAATACCAGTAGAAGTCCCGGCTTTTCTGGCGCACCAGTGCCGGATTGTCTTCGACCGCAATGCCGTCGAGGTCTTTCTTGATCTGCGCGTAATCGGCCATGTTATCGGTCCAGAATGGGGTCAAGGTCACGGTAATCCGGCAGGCGGCGGTCGATGCCCATGCCATTCCGCATCACGATGCGGTCCGCCTGCGGACGGGAAAGAAATTCGCTCCAGCGGCGCGCCGAAAACAGCACGAGATCGGCGGCAAGGCCCGCCTTGATGCGGCCGATATCGGAGCGGCCGAGACTGTCGGCGGGGGTCGTCGTCACCACGCGGGCGGCTTCGTCGAGCGGATGGTCGAGATGCAGGATACGCACCGATTCGCGAAACACTTCCACGGCATCGAGATCGCCATAGGCGTAGAACGGGTCGCGGGTATTGTCGGAGGACACGGAGGTTTTGACGCCGGCCGCCGTCAGTTCATGAAACAGCGTGACGCCGCGCCAGCGTGGTGTGCGCCCCGCATGGCGATCCTGCAGATACATGTTGCACATGGGAAGCGACACGACCGAAAGGCCGGCTTCGGCCACCAGATCCACCGTCCGCTTGGCCAATTCCTCGTCCTGGCGCGCCAGCGAGCAGCAATGGCCAACGGTGACTGCGCCTTCAAAGCCGAGGCGCAGCTTGGTTTCGGCAATGGTTTTCAGCGTCAGAACCTGACGGTCTTCGGTTTCATCCACATGCAGGTCGATGTCGAGACCGTTGTCGGCGGCGGCCCGAAACAGGGTTTCGAGGATCTTTTCGAAGTCGGGCAGGATGCGGGTGGCGCCGCCGAGAAGGCCGCCATGGCGTTTTGTCACGGCTACGATATCGGCAAACACCGGTTCGTTCAGCACCTGCTCCAGCGGCAGAAGCGCCACGGCCTGCAGGGCGATACGGTCCTGCCATTCCGCGCGGAGTTCGGAAAAGACCTCAAACGAAATGCCGTGTTGCGGCGGAATGCTGTCGAGATGGGTGCGGATGAGTTTTGTGCCGTGGGCATAGGCTGTCTTCAGCGAAAATTCCATGCGGGCGCGCACGTCGTCCGCCGACCAGTTTTCCGTGCGGTCGGCACTGACATTTTCGAGTGCGCCGAGGAAGGTGCCATCCGGATTGCGCCGACGCTCCCAGATATGACCCTTGTCGAGATGGGTGTGCATATCGACAAAACAGGGAAACACCATGCCATCGCGAAGGTCGGCGCGGGGAAGCGCTGCCGGTGCCGTGCCGGGCGAAACGATGCTTTCGATTTTGCCGCCGGCAATGATCAGGTCGGCCGAGACGAGGCCTTCGGTTGCCGGGGCGTCATAACCTGCGACGGTGATCGCGGGCAGGGTGGCATTGGCCAGAACGAAATGGTCTGCTTTGGGCAGATCGAGAAAGGACATCAGTTTTCTCTCCTTATGCTGCTCTCGTGCCAGCGGTGAAGCCCGAGCCAGGCGATGAAGGAGGTGATGGCAAAGATCACCACGCCGAGCGCCGACAAGAGAATGAGGGCCGCAAACAGGCGCGGAATGTTGAGGCGGTACTGGGCTTCGAGAAGCCGGAAGGCGAGACCGGAGCCGGCGCCCGCCGAGCCCGCAGCAAATTCGGCCACCACGGCTGCAATCAGCGACAGGCCGCCGCCGATGCGAAGCCCGGTCATGAAATAGGGAAGGGAGGCTGGAAGCTTTAGGTAAATCAGCGTCTGCCAGCGCGAGGCGCCGTAGAGATCAAACAGGTTCAAAAGGTTATGATCAACGCTCTTCAGCCCCTGCACCATGTTGGACAGGATCGGAAAGAAGGCGACGAGGAAGGCGCAGATAAGAAGCGCCACCTGCGTCGTCGGGGCATAGATGAGGATCAGCGGTGCAATGGCGACGATGGGCGTCACCTGCAGGATGACGGCGATCGGATAAAACGCCGTCTCGATCCATTTCGACTGGACGAGAAACACAGCGATGCCGACGCCGCCGACCAGCGCCAGCGCGAGCGCCGACAGGGTGATTTTTGTCGTCACCCAAAGCGCCGGCGACAGCGTGCCCCAGTCCTTGACGAGAGCAACGGCCACCGCGCTGGGGCCGGGCAGGATATATTGTGGCACGCCGGTTGCCGTGACCAACACCTGCCAGAGGAGGACAAGGCAGACGACGACGAGGATTGGAATGGCGATGCGCAGCAGGGTTTCGCGGTTGCGGGCGAGGAAGGATGGAGGCCTGGCGGTCTGGCTCATCAATGCATCTCCATGCCGTCGGCGAGCGGAAAGCCGATTGCTTCCATCAGCGAATGCGACACCTTCTCGCAGGTGGCGCGGTATTCTTCCGAGGTGCGGTAAAGCGGGCCGCGGTCGAGGCTGGTGACCAGCGGAAAATCCGCATGCACCCGGCCGGGCCGCGCCTTCATCACCACGATGCGGTTGGAGAGGTAGGCGCTCTCGAACACCGAATGGGTGACGAAGATGACGGTGATGCCCGTCTCGCGCCAGAGGCGCAGCACGTCGTCGTTCAGCTTCTGGCGGGTGATCTCGTCAAGGGCTGCAAACGGCTCGTCCATCAGCAGCAGTTTCGGTTTGGTCACCAGCGCACGGGCAATCGAAACGCGCATCTTCATGCCGCCTGAGAGTTCGCGCGGATAGGCATCGGCGAAATCTTTGAGGCCCACCATGTCGAGACAGGCCATGATGTTTTCGCGCGCGGCGGCCTTGGATATGCCGGTGAGGCGCAGCGGCAGGTAGACATTGCCAAAAACCGTCTGCCACGGCATCAGCGTCGGTTCCTGGAAAACGAAGGAGATATCGCCCTCGGGCAGGCCCTTGGAATTGATGCGCGAGCTTGGCCAGTCGATCTCGCCGGTGGTGACATCGCCAAGGCCCGCAATGATGCGCAGCGCCGTCGACTTGCCGCAGCCGGAGGGGCCGAGCAGGCTCACAAACTCGCCGCCCTGCACGGTCAGCGACATCTCCGACAGCGCCAGCGTGCCGCTCGAAAAACTCTTGGACACATTGCGCATCGCCACCAGCGGACGCTTGTGGGAGGCGGTGGGCGGTGTGGCTTCAGTCTCGGTCATGAAAGGCCTTGTTCGATTGGCATGTGTGTGGGGCGGGGGGGCTGGAAAGCCGGCGGCAGCGTCTGGTTGGTTAGCCGTCAGCATTTCCAGAAAGATCGCCTTTGCGGGTATTCCCAAAAAGCGGCCCCTCACCCTGGCCCTCTCCCCGTCAGGACGGGGGGAGGGACTTTGTCGCCTACTTCTTCAGCGCCATGCCGACGCCCTTGCAGACGAACTTGGTGGAATAGGCTTTTTTGTAATCGAGGTCGGCCGGCTGCACGCCGATCTGCACCATCTCTTCGAAGAACTTCTTGTACCGCTCGTCGGTAATGCAGCCGATGCCCTTGGTCAGCGCATCGCCGGATTCCACGATGCCGTATTCCTTCATCTTTTCGATGGAATAGGCGATCTGGCCATCCGTCATTTCCGGATTGTCCTTCTTGATCAGCGCGTTCGCCTTGGAATTGTCACCGTAGAGATAGGTGTACCAGCCCTCGATCGTGGCATCGACGAAGCGCTGCACCACGTCCGATTTGGTGTCGATCATCGTCTGTGTGGTGGTGATCATCGTCGAATAGGGGCTGTAGCCGGCGTCTGCCAGCAGGAACACCTTTGGCGTCCAGCCGGCCTGCTTGCCGATCTCGTAAGGCTCGGAGGTGAGATAACCCTGCTGGGCGGATTTCTTGTCGGCGATGAAGGGGGCCGGGTTGAACGTGTAGGGCTTGTATTGCTCTTCCTTGAAGCCGGCAAAATTCTTCTTCATCCACTCGAAATAGGTGACGTAACCTTCCTTGCCCATGAAGATGGTATCGAGCTTGGCAAGGTCACCGAACTTTTCGACGCCGGCATCCGGATGTGCCAGCAGCACCTGCGGATCCTTCTGGAAGATCGAGGCAACCGAGACGAGCGGAATGCCCTGCTTGACGGCGTCCATGTCGCCGAGCGGCCCACCCATGTAAAAATCCACCTTGCCGGCAATCAGCAGCGACCGGTTGGCCGCATTCGGGCCGCCCTGCACGATGGTGACCTTCAGCCCGTGCTTCTCATAGGTGCCGTCGGCCACGGCCTGGTAAAAGCCGCCATGTTCGGCCTGCGCCAGCCAGTTGGTGCCATAGGTCACTTCATCGAGCGCAAAAGCCTGCCCGCCCAGCGCGATGCCGGTGCAAAGAGCCATGCCGGCCAGAGTGGTCTTCAAATTTCGCAGCGTGTCCATTCGACCTGTTCCCTTTTTCGGTGCTGGGATGCTCTTTGCGGCGTCCCTTTGAAACATTTCAGCCATTGCTTTCGCGCTTTGAAAAGCATCAAAATTCGCACGGATTGATGCCTTTATGGCAGCGGTGGTCTAGCCGCTGCACAAATTGTGCGTCATGATCAAAACTTAAGCAATGGGACCTGTCATGCTGCACTCGCGAAAACTCCAGTACATCGATGAAATCGCCCGCTGCGGCTCCATTCGCAAGGCGGCGGCGCGGCTCAATGTTGCCTCGTCCGCCATCAACCGTCAGATCCTGGCGCTCGAGGAGGAGCTTGGCGCGCAGATCTTCGAACGCCTGCCGCGCGGCCTGCGGCTGACGGCTGCGGGGGAATTGTGCATCGAACATATCCGCGAGGTGCTGAAGGCTTATGACAAGCTGGAAACGCGGGTGCGGGGCCTCAAAATGCCGCAAGTGGGCCGTGTTTCGATGATCTCCACGGTCGGACTTGCGGCCGGCCCGCTGCCGGAGATCATCGCCCGTTTCGTCGAAAAACATCCGCGCATGCGCATCCAGCTGGCCATTGACGGGGCGACCACCACGGCCAATCCGGTGCTCTCAGGCGAGGTCGATCTCGGCATTGGCTTTAATATCCCCGCAACGCCGGGGCTACGCACGCTTGCCACCTTCGATATCCCGATCGGTGTCGTGATGCCGCCCGATCATCCGCTGGCAGGCGAGGAGGGGCCGGTTGATCTGGCCAAGGTCTTGCAGGAGCCGCTGGTTCTGGCGCAGCCGGGCATGAGCCTTCGCACCATGATCAACCTCATCCTGTCACCGCTGCCGATGTCGGTGGAGCCGGTGGTGGAAACCGGCGCGCCGGAAACGCTGCGCCATCTGGTGAAGCGCGGCACCGGCCTCACCTTCCTCAATCCGCTCGATGTGATCGGCGATTGCAGCCGCGGCGAACTGGTGTTTCGCCCGCTGGCCGAATCGCAGCGTCGCCACCAGCCGATGAAGCTGTTTGCCCGTTCGCGCGCCACGCTCGACACGGCAACCAGCCTGTTTGTCGAATTCTTGCTCGCCGAACTGGGCATGCAGGTGGCCGAATTGGAGGCCAAGGGCCATGTGCCGCCGCAGCACGGCCGCGAGGCGAGTGCGCGCGATTGAGGATCACGGAGTATAGAGGTTGGAGAGCGGGTAGCTTGTGAGATCCCGCAGCAGTTCGATAAAGCCGGCCACCTGATGGCGGCAGATGGCAGCACCTTTTTCCGCAGTGCCGGCCGCCGCATTGCCGACCACGCCTGCCGGGTTGAGGTCATGGGCGATCCAGGCCAGCGCATGCGGCGGCAGCGGCTGGAGGAAGCGCGAGCTTTTTTTCATCTCTTCGGCGCGTGAGGCAAAATTCTCCGCCTTGTCCATGCGCACCAGTTCGGGGCGGAAGTGCAGCATCAGCGATGTCTCCACCTCGCCGCCATGGATGCCGAATTTCTGTTCGTGTTCGCTGATCATACCCTCCGGCTGGCCAAAGCGTGCCCATTGCGTGGCAACCGCGGCCATGCCGAAACGCACCCGCATCTCGCGCGAAACAATGCTCATGATGTCGAGATTGCCGCCGTGCGAATTGACCATCACCAGTTTGCGCACGCCGGCCTCGGCCACCTTGCCGCCGATGGCGGTCCAGGCGGGGATGAGGATATCGGCGCCGAGCGACAGCGTGCCGGGGCCATGGACATGTTCGTTTGCCTTGCCGATTTCCTGGGTGGGCAGAACCAGAATGTCGAGATCGTCAGGGCGCTGGGTCTTCAGCTGCGCCAGCATGCCGTTTGCAATCGCAACGTCGGTTGCGATCGGCAGATGCGGCCCGTGCTGTTCGGTGGAGGCAAGTGGCAGGATGGCGATGGTTCGGTCGGGCGAAAGGCCGGCAAAATCATGGGTGTTGAGTTCGTTCCAGTAAAACGGCTTGGCCATCGCATATCCTCTCGCGCTCTTATTCTCTTGGATACGGCAATCGCAGCGGGTCCGAAAAGCGCCAAATTCCGTGCGGCTTGATGCCTTTTTGCGCGCACGTCAGCTGGTTCTTTTGGGACCAATCCCGTTTCGGGAAAAAATTGCGTTTCGCTAAAATTGTCGAAACTGGCTTAAGCGGCCAGCAAAAGCAGCGAGTTATAACGGTGTCATTCTCGGAACAGATGTCCGGGCGGTGCCGCAAGCGGGGCCGGTGAACCGAAACGGGACGGCGCCTGACGCAGTCCGAAACGACAGGGCACACGACATGCCGAAAACCATTGTAGCCGTAGCGGCCCTTCTCTCTGTCCTCACCTGCGGCACCGCCCATGCGGCCGGGCCCGGTGGCCTTGCTCGCGGTGCCTTCATTTCCCTGTCGCAGCCGCATGAACTGGCGAAAGCCCAGGCGGCACCGGCAGCACCATACGAGACGGATTACCAGGCGGTGCAAGTGCTGAACATCGCCGTCAACGAGACCATCGGAGCGCTGGACGGTTATTTTGACAGCCTCGCGGCCGATGCCACCGGCAAGCCTGCCAGTCCCGGCCTTTGCGCCGATTGCGCCCGCATCAAGCAGGAGGCGCTGGTTGAGCGCGGCCAGCCGGCGGACGAGCTGCGCATCGGCTTTCTGATGACGCCGGCCGGAACGGTCGAGCGTGTGCTGATCGTGTCCACCGGCAATGGCGACCTCGTGCTCGACAACCGCGTGCCGCAGATCTGAACCCTTACGTTGCCGGCTTCCACCGTTCGGCAATGGCAATGCCGCCAAGGGCGAGCACCAGCGCCAGCACATGAAACAGCTGCAGCTGTTCGCCGATCACAAGCACCGACAACAGCGTGCCGAACACCGGCACCAGGTTGATGAACAGGCCCGCCCGGTTGGCGCCGATATGGCCGATGCCCTGGATATAAAAGATCTGCGCCACCAGCGAGGCAAACAGGCCCGTATAGAGCGCCGCCGTCCAGCCGGATGCATCCGGCCACATCATGGTTCCGGCCGAATATTCCCACAAGACCAGCGGAAACGTGCAGATCAGCGCCACCAGCGCCGGGATTGCCATCAGCGTGCGCCAGTCCACCGGCGGGCGCCAGCGCAACACGATCGTATAGGCGGCATAGGCGATGACCGCGATCACCATCAGCGCATCGCCGAAATTCACCGTCAACGACAGAAGTGTGGTCAGATCGCCATGCGAGACGGTCAGCGCCACACCGATCAGCGTCAGCGAAAATCCGAGAATCTGTGCCAGTGACACGCGGATGCGGAAAAACACGAAATTGGCAAGGAAGATCAGGAACGGAATGCCGGCCTGTTCGATGGCGACATTGATCGCCGTCGTATAATGCACGGCGTTGTACAAAAGCACGTTAAACAGCGTGTAGCCGACAGCGCCTAAAAAGATCATCAGCGGCAGATGTTTGCGGGCCACCGGCCAGTCGCGCTTCAACTGCGGCAGCGAAATGGCAAAAATGATGGCGCAGGCAAAGATCCAGCGCCACATGGTCAGCATCATCGGGCTGACATGGCCGACCGCAAGCTTTCCCACGACGGCATTGCCGCCCCAGCAGAGCGTGGCGATGATGAGGTAGGCATAGGCTTTGATATGCAAGGGTGCTCTCCCGGGCGAGACCCCGGAAAGAACATGGCTTTCCGGTTGTTTTATCGTGGGAATAACCGCTTGGGCGCCGGCCTGTCACCTAAAAACAGGCGAAAAGGTCATAAACGGGTCGCTTTCCCGGAAATCACACAGTATAGATGCGCCGGTTTGGGCAGGGCGTTGAAGCCTGGCGACAGAGCAGGAAAGCTTTAAGATGACGAATGTCGTGGTAATCGGTTCGCAATGGGGTGACGAGGGCAAGGGCAAGATCGTCGATTGGCTCTCGGAACGGGCCGATATCGTCGTGCGTTTCCAGGGCGGCCACAATGCGGGCCATACGTTGGTGATCGATGGCGTCAGCTACAAGCTGTCGCTTCTCCCCTCGGGCGTTGTGCGCCCCGGCAAGATGGCCGTCATCGGCAATGGCGTTGTGGTCGATCCGCATGCGCTGATCGCCGAAATCGGCCGCCTGAAGGCGCAGAACGTTGAAGTGACGCCGGAAAACCTGCGCATTGCCGAAAACGCCACGCTCATTCTGTCTCTCCACCGCGAACTGGACGGCATGCGCGAAGACGCCGCCTCCAACAGCGGCACCAAGATCGGCACCACCCGCCGCGGCATCGGCCCGGCTTATGAGGACAAGGTCGGCCGTCGTGCTATCCGCGTCATGGATCTGGCCGATCTCGATGCGCTGGAAGCTAAGGTGGAACGCATCCTCACCCATCACAACGCGCTGCGCCGCGGTTTTGGCGCGCCGGAAGTCGAGCATTCCACGATCATGGAAGAGCTGACCTCGATTGCCGATCGCGTGCTGCCCTTCATGGATTCGGTCTGGCGCCTGCTCGACAAGGAGCGCCGCAAGGGTTCGCGCATCCTGTTTGAAGGGGCGCAGGGCTCGCTGCTCGACATCGACCACGGCACATATCCGTTTGTTACCTCGTCGAACACCGTTGCCGGCCAGGCCGCTGCCGGTTCCGGCATGGGTCCCGGCTCGCTCGGTTATATCCTCGGCATCACCAAGGCCTATACGACGCGCGTCGGCGAAGGCCCGTTCCCGACCGAACTGACCGACGAAATCGGCCAGTTCCTCGGCGAAAAAGGCCATGAATTCGGCACCGTGACCGGGCGTAAACGTCGTTGCGGCTGGTTTGACGCCGCACTCGTTCGCCAGTCGGTTGCCACCAACGGCATCACCGGCATCGCGCTTACCAAGCTCGACGTGCTCGATGGCCTGGATGAGCTGAAGATCTGCGTCGGCTACAAGCTCGACGGACAGGAAATCGATTACCTGCCGGCTGCCCAGGCAGCGCAGGCGCGTGTCGAACCGATTTACATCACGCTGGAAGGCTGGAAAGAGTCAACCGTCGGCGCCCGCAAGTGGGCGGATCTGCCGGCTCAGGCAATCAAGTATGTCCGTCAGGTGGAGGAGTTGATCGGCGCGCCGGTGGCGCTTCTGTCCACCAGCCCCGAGCGGGATGACACGATACTTGTGACAGACCCTTTTGAAGATTAAAGTCCAGCGCTATCTACCTTTTCACTCGGCGCGCTGCCGGTGATCAAGAGAAAGTATCAATGGCTGATTTTGTAGCGGTTATTCGCCGGGCCGTGGATGGCCTGGCGAACAATAATCCCGAAATGCGTATTCGGGTTTACGAGAAGGCTCGCGGCGCCGTTCAACGGCAGCTGGAGAACATGAAGCCGCGCCCCTCCGATGAGATGCTGCGCCGCCAGATGGACAAGCTGGAAGCCGCGATCCGAGAGGTCGAGGCCGAGCATCGCGAAGCTGCGCCTGCCGCTGACGCGCCAGATGTTCCGTTTGAGGATGCAGCGCCGGCAGTCATGGCGGCGGCTCCGGCCGTTGCGGCCTGGCAGGAGCCCGCGGCTGAAGAGCGTGCCCCTGAAGAGGTTGCGGAGCAGCCTGTTCCGCAACAGGCTGCCTACGAACCCGCGCCCGTTGCGGAGCCTGTGCAGGAAGAGCAATACCCTGCAGACGCTGCGGCTCATGCCGAATGGGCGCCCGAAGAGGTGGAGTCGGCCTATTCGGCGCCTCAGCCTGTGGCCGAGCCGGAACCCGCGCCGCATTATGCCGAAGAGCCGATCACCCAGGCATCGCTGCCGGTTGAGCCGGAACCTGCCCCTTATATCGATGAGCCGGCCCCCTATGCAAAGGCACCGCAGGCGCTGGAAGAACACCAGGATCTGACGGATCTGCCGGCCGATGCGCCGCAGACCTATGCGCCGCGCGACGAAAACCCCTTTGCCGACGACGAGCCGCTCGCGACCTCGCAGGAGGTTGCCGCGCCCGTTGCAGCCGTCGAGGAACCGCGCTTTCCAGCCTATGACGAGCCGCCGCGCAGCCGCTCGCAGATGGCGCCGGCCTGGCCGGATGCGCCATCGACGGCCCCTTCGCTCGAAACGGCCGATCCCTTTGCATCCGATCTCGACGATCCCCATGAGCGTCCCGCAGAGGCTGGCGTACAGGAGCAGGCGAGCGATCCATGGTCTGTGACGCCAGCGTCTTCGCACGAGCTGGACCGCGCTGCCGAGCCGGTTGCAGAGGATAGCCAGCGTGGTGCCGATGCGGCGCCGGCTTCCGGCTGGAACCCGCAGACCGACTGGAACACACAACCCGAGTGGAATGCCAAGGCCGACTGGCAGGCGCCGGACGACAAGCCGCAGGACGAACCGGTTGCGCCGGCGTCATCCACCTTCAACGACCGTCAGGCCGCCGATCTCTTTGATGCGCATTTCGACCGGGAAGCCCATGCGAGGGCAAGTGTCGAGATGCCGGCTGTCGCCGATCTGCCGGACTATCCGGCAACCGACAAAGCGGTGCCACCGGAAAACGATCCGCTTGCCACCTATCTGCAGCCGGTTCAGACGCCGGCAAGGGTTGAAGCGCCTGCCAAGCCAAACGATCCGTGGAACGATCTGGAACAGTTGATCGGATACGACAAGCCGGCATCCGAGACGGGTGGGCGCGGGGAAGGCCTGCCGCCGGAAGAAACCGATCTTGCGGATGCCGCGCCGGCGCGTGCCTACCGCGTCCAGTCCAAGCCGAAGCGCAATTACGGCGTTCTGGTGCTGGCCGTGATCGGCCTTGCCGTGCTGGGCGGCGGTGGTTACGCCATCTGGCAGAACCGCGATGCGCTGGATAACATCGTCGGCAACGTGACGGGTGAGACTGCGGCACCGCAGACGGCATCTGCACCGCCGGCTGCCCAGACGGGCACGGCACCGGCGACCACGCCGCAAACCGGGACGAACGCCGCAACCGGCGCCGCCGGCAAGCCGGCAAACGGCACGCCTGCCGGTACTGCCAGCGCAGTCACGCCAGAGGCTGCCGGACCCAACAAGTTCACGCAACGCCTTCTGGCAAACGGAACGGAAGTCGATGAAGGCGTCGGCGGCCCGGCAGTGGGCAGCACCAGCCAGTCGATTGCGCAGCTGAACGCTCCGGCTGCAGCGCCCGAAGCTGGCGCTAACACCAATGCGGCGACCGCACCGGCTGCGCCGAGCAGCAGTGCCCCGGCTGCAAACCCCGCCGCAACGCCTGCCGTTTCCGGTGAAAAGATCTTCCTTTACGAAGAGCGCATCGGCCAGTCGTCGCCGACCGCCATCGAAGGCAGCGTCTCCTGGTCGCTGCAGAGCGAAACGGGCGAAAACGGCAAGCCTGAGCCTGTTGTGCAGGGACGCATCAACCTGCCGGAACGCGGACTGACGGCGCTCGTCACCTTCAAGCGCAATGCGGATGCCTCGCTTCCGGCAAGCCATCTGGTCGAGTTTGTCTTCTCGCTTCCGGCTGATTTCGAGGGCGGCGCTATCGAAAGCGTGCAGCGCATTTCGATGAAGGCCACCGAGCAGGATCGCGGCGATCCTTTGATTGCGGTTCCGGCCAAGATCACGCCGGACTTCCACATGATCGCGCTCAATGATTTCCCCGATGCGCGTGCCCGCAACATGGAACTTCTGAAAAGCCGCAACTGGCTGGACGTGCCGATCATCTACGGCACAGGCCGCCGCGCGCTTCTGACATTGCAGAAGGGTCCGGAAGGCGTGAAGGCGTTCGATCAGGCCATCAGCGAATGGGCAGCCCTTGCCCCGAGCGGCCAATAAGGTCTCGCTCCAGAGCTTGAAACTCTATCAAAAATCCGCCGGGTTCGCCCGGCGGATTTTTTCGTGTGCGGTGTTCCAAAACGTCATCCTGCCGCCATCATCGCGACCAAGGTGGAAGGAACCGTTGCTATTGCAAGGGGCGGTTCTGGCAAGCGGGAGAGCAGCAATGGCGGACGGTTTGAGCCACATCACCTTCGTGACTAAAAACCTCGACCGTATGGAGGAAATCCTCACGGCGGTGCTGAAGGCGCGCAAGGTCTATGACGGTAGCGCACAGCAGTTCTCCCTGTCGAAGGAGCGGTTTTTCCTCGTCGGCGAGGGGAGTGCGCAGGTGTGGATTGCCATCATGGAGGGCGCCACTGTGATGGCCCGAAGCTATAACCACGTCGCCTTCAAGATCCGCGACGATGAAGTGGCGGAGCGACTTTCCGCCATCGAGGCGCTGGGTCTTGACCTGCGCGATGGGCGCGCCCGCGTCGAAGGCGAGGGGCACTCGATCTATTTCTACGACGACGACAACCACATGTTCGAGCTGCATACCGGCACGCTCGAGGAGCGCCTGCGCCGCTACGCCGAAGGCAAGGATGTGACGGTGGCCTGACTGATCGGCCGGCAGAAATGGAAAAGCCCGGCACGGGCCGGGCTTTGATGGTTATCGATTGGAAGCGAAGCCTGACGCTCGCTGGACACCTCGATCAGGCGTCGACCACACGCAGTGCCTTGGCCTGAGCCAGCGCTTCCCGCTGCACCGCTTCCTGCACCTTTTCAAACGCGCGCACCTCGATCTGGCGTACGCGCTCGCGGCTGATGTCGAATTCCGTGGACAATTCCTCCAGCGTCACCGGATCTTCCGACAGGCGACGGGCCTCGAAGATACGGCGTTCGCGTTCGTTGAGCACGCTCAGCGCCTTGTCGAGCATGCGCCGACGGGTTTCCAGTTCGTCCTGCTCGATGAGCACGGCTTCCTGACTTTCGTGCTCGTCCACCAGCCAATCCTGCCACTGGCCGGCCTCACCTTCGGCAGCGCGGATCGGTGCGTTGAGCGAAGCATCACCGGACAGGCGACGGTTCATCGAAACGACTTCTTCCTCGGAGACCCGCAGCTTGGTGGCGATTTCCGTCACCTGGTCGGGCTTCAGATCACCTTCGTCGATGGCCTGGATGCGACCTTTGAGGCGACGCAGGTTGAAAAACAGCCGCTTCTGGTTCGCCGTCGTGCCCATTTTCACGAGCGACCACGAGCGCAGGATATATTCCTGGATCGAGGCCTTGATCCACCACATGGCATAGGTCGCCAGGCGGAAGCCGCGCTCCGGATCGAATTTCTTGACCGCCTGCATCAGGCCGACATTGCCCTCCGACACGACTTCGCCGATCGGCAGGCCATAACCGCGATAGCCCATGGCGATCTTGGCAACGAGGCGCAAATGGCTGGTGACGAGTTGATGTGCGGCGTCGCGATCCCCATGTTCGGAGTAACGCTTGGCAAGCATGTATTCCTTCTGGGGCTCCAGCATCGGAAACTTGCGGATTTCATCGAGATAACGATTAAGGCCAGCTTCGCCGGCAGTAATCGAAGGCAGAGAATTGCGGGCCATAAAGCACCCCCTTCTGATCGTGTTCCGGCTCCCTCGACTGTTATAAGCCGCTCGGCGAGCCGTATGATGCGGGCTTTCCCTCGACCCCGCACCCATCCAGCTAACAGATAAGTGCGGCCGTTGGGTGATTCAAGCGCTGGCGCCGGTCACGTCCCTGTTATGATGTTACGGTTTCGTAAGGTCTTGGGATCACCGCTTACCGGTAGGCGCGCTCGGAAAATGCCCGCATTCCGGATCGGCACATCAATTCGTAGAGCATACGCCGACCGATCGGGTTGTGAAGGCGAATGACGCGCGATCCGAGAAAATCGGTATCGGTCTGTTCGAAGGCGGCAAGGCCAGCGGCTGACGCGATGATATCGTTGTAGAAGGCGCGATGGGCCGTGCGGCAGACATAGGTCTTGTATTTCGTCATGCAGAAGCAGGAAAAGCGATCCTGATGCGTGCGCAGGAAATCCGCAACGCCCACCGTGACCTCCGGCCATGCCGGGTTGAACGTATCGTCGAAAACGATGACGCCGTGATCGGCAAGGGTTGCCATGGCAAGCGCACTGTCGGCTGCCACGTGGTGCAGGCGGTGGCCGCCGTCGATGCTGAAAAAGCGCACTTCGCCCACACGGTCGGTAATGTCGATTGCCCGCAGCTGCGTGCTGTCGCCCTTGATGACGAGGTTTTCATCGACCGAGAGCCCCAGCCGCC
This sequence comes from Rhizobiaceae bacterium, assembly GCA_027483885.1. Lineage (GTDB taxonomy): Bacteria > Pseudomonadota > Alphaproteobacteria > Rhizobiales > Rhizobiaceae > Neorhizobium. The sequence continues at coordinate 28,298 of JAIXTO010000178.1, read as the reverse complement.
GGCCGTTTTCCAGAAAGCGCTGGTATTGCTGCGGCTGTCCGTCGGCGCCCGCCTCCTGATCGAAGAGGTCTATGGCAAGGATCGGACTATCGTTGCCGGCGATCTTGCGCATGAGATAATAGGAGCGGCCGTAATAGACACCGATTTCAGCCAGCGCGCCGGCCATGTTCTGACGCGTCTGGGCGTGCAGGAGAGTGGAAAACACCAGCGCATCCGGTGGGTCGATATATCCTTCGATGCTTTGCAGCGCGTCGAAAATGAATTTTCGATCCTGTCCATCCATCCTGAATACCCTCGGTTGTAATTTCATCTCGCAATGCAGATGGTGTATCAGACGGCGCTCTGCAATTTATAGGCTGCAGAGCGTGTCGAATCTTGCCTGTTGTTGCGCTTGATGAAGAGGATGGAACAATAAAGCGAAATTGCGGCGCCTATGATCGCCGAAATGGGGACAGACCGTTTAGTGTCGAATTCGCGCAATGGTTGTTATTTAGCGGTGTTTCAAGGGTTTTTGACGGCCAGGGCATCGCCCACGTTGAGTGAGCGATCCGTCACAAAGGCGCCTCGCTTAGGCGCGAAGCGCCATGAGCAGTTCTTCCATATCCTCGGGCACCGGTGCCCTGAACTCCATCACCTCGCCGGTGCGTGGATGTTCGAAGGCGAGAAGGAAGGCGTGCAGCGCCTGTCGGTGGAAGCGGTTGACCACATCTTTTGCGTCATCCGGCAGAAGGTTCGCCTTGGTCTTGAAGGCCGCGCCATATTCGGGATCGCCGATCAGCGGGTGGCCGATATGGGCCATGTGGACGCGGATCTGGTGGGTGCGTCCGGTTTCCAGCCGGCATTCCACCAGCGAGGCAAGGCAGGTCGAATCGGGCTTTTCGTGAAAGCGCTCGGTCACTTCGTAATGCGTCACTGCCTCGCGCGCATCGTCGGTATCCTCGCGTTTGACCGAGCGCTTGGTGCGGTCGGCACCCGAGCGGCCAAGCGGCGCATCGATGGTGCCGCGCAGCTGGCGGGGGCGGCCCCAGACGAGCGCGACATAGGCCCGCTCCAGATCGCCGGTGCGGCCGTGGTCTGCAAATTGCGCCGCCAGATGCCGATGGGCGATGTCGTTTTTCGCCACCACCATCACGCCGCTCGTCTCCTTGTCGAGCCGGTGTACGATGCCCGGACGCTTGACGCCACCGATGCCCGACAGGCTGCCGGCGCAATGGTGGATGAGGGCGTTGACCAGCGTTCCCGTCCAGTTGCCGGCGCCGGGATGCACGACAAGGCCGGCGGGCTTCACCAGCACGATCAGGTCCTCGTCCTCGTAGAGAACCTCGATCGGAATGTTTTCACCCTTCGGTTCCGGGTCTTCCGGCTCCGGCATGTCGATGGTGATCGTGTCGCCAACGGCGATCTTTTTCTTCGGCTCGGTGCAGGTCTGGCCGTTCAGCGTGATCGCCCCTTGTTCGATCAGCGCCTTCAGGCGACTGCGGGAAAACTCGCCCTCCAGCACCGATGTCAGCCATGCATCCAGCCGCCCTGTCGCGTCCTCGCCGGCAGTCAGCACTTTCCTTGGCGTCGCGCCTTGGTTAAAGGGGTCGTTCATATGTTCATCCCGATGACAGTTAGAGCGAAGGACTTCTGCCCGATGGCCAATCTCGAACCCGAGCAACAGGAAGAGCCGCCGCTCGATCCGGTGATGGATAACGTCCGCCGCAAGATGGTGCGCCTGCAGATCGTGTCCGGTGGCATCATGTTCGTCAGCCTTATGGCGGTGTTGATGGCGGTTGTCTACAAGGTGCGCCATTCCTCGGAAACGCAGGCGCCACTTGCCACTGCCGCCGGTTTTGCCGTGCCCGCAGACCAGCCGCTCTCGGTCACCGCGCATCTGCCGCCGGGCTTTCAGGTGCAGTCGGTCTCCAATTCCGGCAGCCAGATCCTGTTTTATGGCGTGGTAGATGGTGTTCGCAAGGCGCTGATCTTCGATCTCTCGGTCGGTCGCATCGTCGCCGACGTGACGGTTGGCGAACGCTGACCGTGACAGAGGCCCGCCCGCTCATCCGCATCACCGATGCCGCCGATCCGCGCATCGCAGAATTTCGCGATATCCGGGAACGCGATCTCGTCGGGCGGGGCGGCGGTTTTATTGCAGAAGGCACGGTGGTGCTGCGCATGCTGGCAAGGGCGAATGCAGGAAAAGGCGGCATCACGGCTGAAAAGATCCTGCTGCTGGAAAACCGCGTGGCGGGCCTTGCCGATCTTCTGGCGGAATTTGCGCCAGAAGTTCCGGTTCATGTGGCCGATGCCGGTGTGCTGGATGCCATTGCCGGTTTTCACCTGCACCGGGGCGTGCTGGCGCTTGGCCGACGCAGCGATCCGCCATCGGCCAGCCAGCTGCTGGACAGGGCAGAAGAGCCGGCGCTGGTGATCGTCGCCTGCGGCATTTCCAACCACGATAATATCGGCTCGATCTTTCGAAATGCCGCAGCCTTCGGGGCTCAGGCGGTGCTGCTGGATGAAACCTGCTGCGATCCGCTCTATCGCAAGGCGCTGCGCGTTTCCGTCGGTTCGGTGCTCTCGGTGCCCTATGCGCGCGGCGGCAGCGCGCTGTCGCTTCTCGAAGCCGTGGATGCAAAAGGCTTTGCCGTCTGGGGCCTGTCCCCGCAGGGGGAGAGCGATATCCGGCACATCCCGGCCGACCGGCGCATTGCGCTGGTGACGGGCACCGAAGGCGAGGGGCTGCCGGCCGAGATTCTGTCCCGCTTCCGCAATGCCCGCATTCCCCAGATGCCCGGCCTCGACAGCCTGAATGCCGCAACGGCAACCGGCATCGCGCTCTACGAGATTTCGCGGCTCCAGGGCATCATCTGAAGCGGCACTCCTGTTCGTCAGCCAAAACTCAGGCGTCGGATGCCTGCATTCTCTCGATCGACTGGCGGGCGCGGGCTGCAAGGTTTTTTGTATCAACCGCTTCTGGATCCTGTGTGCGGTTGTCCTCGCCGGCCGCTGCATCCTTATCCAGAATAGCGATGATCGGCGAGGTCGGGCCTTCGGCAACCGCCGTCAGCGCCACCATGTCGGCGGCAATCGTTGCCAGTTCCCGCCGCAGCGCTTCATCCGCCTCGGGCGGGGCAGGGCGGGAAAGCTCGGCGCCAAGGGCTGCACTGCGGGCGCGGATATCGTCTTCAAACGGGCTGAGGTCGGGCATGGATGGGTCGCTCCGATCGGCGGGGGATGCAGGCGTGCTGTCTTCAGGGCTCTGTTTGCCGGTGCGGCGCTTGCGCGCCGTCAGCGCGTGTTTTTCGACGGCTGCTATCTTCTTGCGGGGAAGGGGATAACTGCCGGTCACCGGCTCGCGCCATTCGCCGTCGTCCGCGCCACTGCGGCCGCGCAATTGCTCGATTTCCTGCAGCCGGCGATCGAGCGCCTCCTGCGTGTCGGCCTTCTGGGCGATTTCGCGCATCAGCTTTTCCTCAAGCCGCACGGCGCGGGCTTCCTCCTGTACCAGGCGTTGTTCGGCATCCCTGGCGCGGGTGGTCATCAGCTTCAGGTCGTTGCGCAGCACTTCGCGTTCTTCACGCAGCGCCGCCGCGCGCTGCTTCAGGCTGTCGGCGGTACTGTCGCGGGTGGAGAGATCGATGTTCAGGTGGTCGAGATCGCCGGTCAGTTTCTGGATGCGCTTGCGCAGCGTGTCGATTTCAGCGTTTTTGGTCGCCACCGTCATTTCCACGGTCGCCAGCGACTGCTTCAACTGCTGGATCAGGCCTTCCTCGCGCCGGAGCCTGGAGCGCAGGTCGGCGGCCTCCACGCTCATGTCGCTCACCTGGATCTGCATGTCGTGATGGCTGGCATGCAGGTGTGCTGCTTCGCCGCTCAGCCGGTCGAAGCGCAGCTGCAGCGAGACATTGCGATCGCGCTCCTCGGTCAACTCCTGCCGTGTGCGGGCGTTTTCCGCAGCATAAACGGCCCGCGCCATGTCGCGCTGGGCGCGCACTTCCGCCGGGCTGATCGGCATCGTCGCCTTCAGGCGGTTTTCCGTGTAGCGCACGACGCGGCGATGGACGGCGGGCGCCAGCACCAGGACCAGGAGCGTGGCGCTGAGAAAGCCCAGTCCATAGAGAAGCGCGAACTGGATCACGTGCGGTCCACCCTGCGGTCGGTTATTTCAGAATAATCTAAATTCAGCTACAGCTAGAATATCGATAGGAGATAGGCAACAGGAACGTCAGGCCGGGCACGATTTGACGTCATGCCGATGGGGCCTGGCGGGCGAAACCGGATCAGAAGGGGTTCCAGGTCGGCGCCTGGGTAAATTTCAGATAACCGACATTCACGCCGAGGCGGGCGCCGACGCCGGTGCGGATCGGCACGACCAGCACGTCGTTGTTGCGCAGCGCCGTCATGCCGACGCCGGCCACCACGAAGGCCGAGCCGCTGACGCCGCCATAGCGCGCGTAGAGGTTCTGCACGGCCGGCAGGTTATACACCAGCATCATGGCGCGGGCGCCCTGGCCACCGTAGTCGATGCCGAGCGAAGGGCCCTGCCAGAAGACCGGATGATTGCCGGCATTTTTGGTGTAAAGTTCACCTTCGCCATAGGTGAGGCCGGCAATGAAGGCGCCGGAGCCTTCCTGGCCGAGAACATAGCCGTTCGGCAGGCCGTATTGCTGGAAGGCCTTTTCGACAACCTTGGCCAGTCCGCCGGTGGTGTTGCCGAAGAAGCCGTGGCCGGCATCGACGATCTCCTGCAGCGTATATTGTTCACCGGATCGCTGCTGTGCCTGTGCTGGCGCAGCGGCCGTGACAGCCAGAATTGGCAGGATGAGCAGTCGAGCGAGGGCAAAGATTGTGTCGAAGCGCATGGGGCCTGTCCGTTTTTTTAATCAATTGGTGCCTCAGATTGCGGCTGAGCCATCTTGAGACCATCCCGTTAACAACCGGTTTACCAAAAATGGTGTCTTTATGGCGGCGACAGAAGGTGAATTCAAGAATGAGCCACCTTCACGCAACATTGTCGTGAGACATAGCCGATCAACATCGTGGCTACACCCGGGAAAATCAGATGCCGAAGAATCCGAACCTTATCCTCACCGGTCCCGATCTGGCAGCGCTCCTGTGCAGTCGCGTCTGCCATGATGTGATCTCGCCGGTCGGGGCGATCTGCAATGGCCTTGAACTGCTGGACGAGGGCGGTGCCGACGAGGACGCGCTGGACCTCATCCGCACCTCGGCGCAGAACGCCTCCGTGCGTCTCAAATTTGCCCGTCTCGCCTTCGGTGCCTCCGGCTCCGTCGGGGCTTCCATCGATACGGGTGAGGCCGAAAAGGCCGCCAAGGATTTTGCTGCGGCTGAAAAGAAGACGGAAGTCTCCTGGAGCGGCCCGCGTGCGATCATCCCAAAAAACCGCGTCAAGCTGCTGCTCAATCTGTTCATGGTGGCCTATAGCGCCATTCCGCGTGGCGGCAGCATCGATGTGGTTCTGGAAAAGCCGGAGACCGACGCGAAATTCTCGCTGACGGTCAAGGGCCGCATGCTGCGCCTGCCGCCGAAATTCGTCGAGCTGTGCAATGGCACCGCCGAGGAACTGGCCGACGCCCACACGATCCAGCCCTATTACACCGTGCTTCTTTCGGAAGAATGCGGCATGGAGCTGCGCCATGTGGTGAATGACGACAATATCGTCTTCATCGCCGAAATTCCGACGGCCTGACAGATTACACGCCGCGCCCCGGCGTCCGGTAACAGTTCCTTAGCGAGCTGCTCCTATCGTTACGGAAAGTCCTCCATGGCGGGGGCTTTCCGTTATCGTTCTGGGAGGGAACGCGATGCAGCGCCTGATGATTGCCGACAGTTCCGATATCGTTCGCACGGTTGCCAAGCGCATTCTGTCCGAGCTGGGTTTCCTCGTGACGGAAGCCTCCGGTGACCGGGAGGCGCTGATGCGCTGCCAGGCCGAACTGCCGGCGATCCTGATTGTCGATGCGGGTCTTGAGGGCGCGCTCGAACTCATCACGCAGGTCAAGTCCCTGCCGGGCGCCAACCGCGTGCGCATCTATTACTGCGTCATCGAGGCAGACCTCAAAAAGATGATGATGGGCAAGCGGGCCGGCGCCGATGATTTCCTGCTGAAGCCGTTTGACCGCAAGATCCTGTCTGCGGTGTTTTCCGGCTTTTCCGCTGCCGCCTGAGGCCCGACTTTCATTGCCAGACCTTTGACGCCATCCGGCGCCCGCGCTTTTGCGTGCGGCCTTGGCCGCAGGCCGTCATCCTCCTGACAAGACGCCAGCCACAACGAAAAACGTCCGAGATGAAAATCTCGGACGTTTGACTGATCGCGGATCCAGTGGGGTAGAAAGATCAGGCCGTTTCGGCGTATTCGCCGCCATCCGGTTCGCGCAGCACGTAGCCGCGGCCCCAGACGGTTTCGATGTAGTTCGCGCCGCCTGCAGCGTTTGCCAGCTTCTTGCGAAGCTTGCAGATGAACACGTCGATGATTTTCAGTTCCGGTTCGTCCATCCCACCATAGAGGTGGTTGAGGAACATTTCCTTGGTCAGAGTGGTGCCCTTGCGCAGCGAGAGCAGTTCCAGCATCTGATATTCCTTGCCGGTCAGGTGAACCCGCTGGCCGCCGACTTCGACGGTTTTCGCGTCGAGGTTCACGATCAGCTCGCCCGTGATGATGATCGACTGGGCATGGCCCTTCGAACGACGGACGATGGCATGGATGCGTGCAACAAGCTCGTCCTTGTGGAACGGCTTGGTCATGTAATCGTCTGCGCCGAAGCCAAGACCCCGAACCTTATCCTCGATGCCGGCCATGCCGGACAGGATCAGGATCGGTGTTTTGACCTTGGACAGACGCAGTGTGCGCAGAACCTCGTAGCCGGACATGTCCGGCAGGTTGAGGTCAAGCAGAATGATATCGTAATCGTACAGCTTGCCGAGGTCGACGCCCTCTTCCCCGAGATCCGTCGTATACACATTGAAGCTTTCCGACTTCAGCATCAGCTCGATGCTCTGGGCAGTCGCGCTGTCATCTTCGATGAGTAGAACCCGCATAATTTTCCCCTTTACCGCCGCGAAGGTGTGAATGGCCCCCTAACGCGAGACGGATCCAGACGTTGCCTGATTTGGAAGCTGACACCAATTGGTTAACAAACTCTGACTCCCTTTGGCAAGGCACAGGAATTCGTTAAACAAACTTGGTATTCGCCTGATTTATCATGTGAATCTGCCAGCGCCATACCTGATTCATTTTGTGAGGAATTCCTCCCAAGTGATTCATACGACTCATCATTGTCGTCGGTCGAAATCGACCATGGCATTTACGGACCCTTAAACGATCGTCCCTATCATTAACGATGCCCGTAAATGAAAGGTTACCGCGGCGCCCAATTTATTAACGGCGCGGCAATTTTTCAGTCCGAACTGTTGCAGGTCGGACTCAGGGGGAAATGGGAACATAGCCGGGGTCTCGCTATCCACGGGAGTATTGCGTATGAAGACGCGTGACAGCCTTGTGCGCCTGAAAGAATTTCAGGTGAATGAAAAGCGCCGCCAGTTGCAGCAGTTACAGCTGATGATGGCGGAATTCGAACGTATGTCGAAAGAGCTGGAACACCAGATCTCGCTCGAAGAAAAGAAATCGGGAATCACAGACCCGAATCATTTCGCTTATCCGACTTTTGCCAAGGCGGCCCGTCAGCGGGCAGACAATCTGCAGGTTTCGATCCGCGAATTGCGCGTCCAGCAGGAAAGTGCCGATCTGGCGCTCGAAGAGGCGCAAGCCGAACTTTCCAAGGCAACAGCCCTGGAAGAACGTGACGGCGGCATGCGCGCCCGCGCCTGACGCGGGGTCTCGCACGTCCGTTTTCCTAACCCGTTGCGTGGACGCTTTTTGAGCGTGCGCGCGACGAAGGCGCACCTGCGCCCACCGCTCAGCGGTTGATCACATCCTGCCAGTCAGGGTGACGGTCTAGCTGTGCCTTGAAGAAAGGGCACAGCGGAATGATCTTCCAGCCCCCCGCCCGTGCAGCCTCCACCGCATGCACCGCCAGCGCCTGCCCGACGCCCTTGCCGCGAAGGGCATCGTCCACCTGCGTGTGATCGATGATGATCAGATGCGGCGAGGCGCGCGAAAACGTCATTTCCGCCTTGGCCCCATCCAGATCGGCGCGGTAGGCGCCGCCGGTGGAATGCGTGTCTTCGGTAATCTTCATAACGCTGCCCCTTGTTTTGTCCGTCATCCTCATGATGTAGGACAAAAGCGCCATTATGCCAGCCGCATGTCCGGCAGGGTGTGCCGGAGGGCAGGTGGCTGAACGACAGCCCGGGCAAGACGACAGGCAAGGCGACAGAAAAGAGGAGGGGGCATGGTCAAGATGCGCCTGGGGCTGCTGCTGGTATCGGCCGTTTTTCTTCTGCTTGGGATTTCTCTGCCGATCCTTCAGATCGACCGGCTTTTCCTGTTCAGCCAGACGCCGTCGCTGATCGATCTGGTCTCAGGGCTTGTTGAAGAGGGCGACTGGGGACTGGCGCTGCTGATTGCGCTTTTTTCCATCGTATTTCCCGCAGCCAAGCTTGTGCTCGTGCTTTCAACGGAGGCGGGGCTCCTCCGGCAAGGTCGGGATCGGTTGGGGATTTTCGGCCGCGCGCTGCCGCATCTGTCAAAGTGGTCTATGATGGACGTGATGCTGGTGGCGATCGCGATCTTCGCGGCCAAGAAGAGTGGGCTGGCGACAGCCGTCGCCCAGCCGGGTCTGTGGTGCTATGCAGGTTCAGCCATCATCACCGGGGTCTTGTCACCCTTTGCATCAATGGCCGCACAGAACCGGTCAGAGACCGACATGCGCTAAGCCTCCTCGGGAGACGGGCTCCGGAGGACAGCAAAGACGGTCGGTGGCGGTGTGCGAACGGCCTGAACTAGTGGCGGTACTGCTGGATCCGCGTTGTTCTGAGGCCTGCCAGGCCGTGGTCGTTGATTGACGACTGCCAGGACAGGAATTCTTCCACCGTCAGGGTGTAACGCTCGCAAGCTTCCTCGAGGCTCAACAGGCCACCGCGCACCGCTGCAACCACCTCCGCCTTGCGACGGATCACCCAGCGGCGCGTATTGGCCGGCGGAAGGTCCGCAATCGTCAGGGGGCTGCCATCGGGGCCGATGACATATTTAACTCGAGGCCGGATCATTTCGGTCATTGGACTCTCTACACTACACAAGACCACATGGGGGACCGTAGCCCCGCAGTTTTAACATTTGACTAAATGGAAACCTCGTTTTGCAGGAAACCGCATTGCGACCACAATTCTTTCGCGTTTTTTTCGCAATTCATCGCTGCCATTGTGTGTTTCGTAAGATTAGAATGTTCTTTCGAACGGTTTGACTGCGGCGCAGCAAGGTTTATGCTGCATTTTAACAATCGTTTTCAAGGAACGATGATCTGCCGCCCCGGCCGGATTTGGCGGTGGAAAACCCGGCCGGGTCTGCATTTTGCAGACGATGCGGCGCCGTCAGATCATCTGGAGCGACAATTCCGTGCGCCCGGCACCCTCATCCAGAACCGCAGTGCCTGCGTGCAGGAAGGTGAGGGTATCCCCTTGCGTCAACGAGGCGAGCGTTGACGCGCAGACGGTGAGGGGGGCGGCCGAGGGAAGGCTGAGGCTGATGAGCGTTGTCGAGGCATTGCGCCTGAGGCTTGCGGTGTGGCCGGAAGACGAGGTGACGGACACCATCATCGTCAGTTTGTAAATCCCGCTTGCGGGCACCACCAGCGTGTTGCCGCCGCCGGCCACGGCAGCGCCAAGCGTGACGCCGCCCTGCTCGAGCGCAAGCGTGGTAAAGCCGGTGGAGGCGCCGGAGGCGGGGCTTGATGTGCCGGTGGCGCGATGCGCGCGGGCGAGCGGCCGGTTGGGAAAGCTCGGCCGACCGGCGCCATCAAAGCTCATGCCGGTTTTCCAGCTGCCGCCGTCGGCGCTCACCTTCACGGCAAACTGGTCATTGCCGGCAAGGCCCATTTCCGCCCGGCCCGACCAGCCGCTCTGGAAAAGCAGCGAGGCGGTATCGCCAACCGCTGCCTTGTTGATCTTCAACTGGTGCCCGGCACCGGCATTGTTGAAAAGCGAGGCAGCAGACGAAACCGACAGCCGGTTGCTGTCATCCGGCGTCGCGCTGATGCCAAGCCGTGCGGGCGTGAGGATGTCGGGCAGGCCGGGGCTGACCCAGGCGCTCCCCGAAAAGGCCCGGATCGCTGAAAGTGACTTGAACCAGGCGAGAAAACCGGTGCCGGGCGTCAGAAAGCTCCAGGCGCCATCCTGATAGGTGGCGATGGTGCCTTGGCGGTTACTCCAGGCGCCGGTTGCGCCCGTCGTCACGGCGTAATGCAGTCCCTCGACCGGTGTCGCCGGAGGGCTCGTTCCATCATATTCGATTGCAAGCTGCACCAGCGTGTCGAGCCGAAGCAGCGCCTCGTTGTGCGTGACGTGTTTTTGCGCCTGCGAGGGCAGGATATAGGGCAGTCTGAGGTTCGGTGTCGTGTCGGCCATGGCGTGATCTCCCCGTGTGTCCCGGCCATTCTAAGGGTTCAGGCACCGGTGTGGACGCAGATGCAATCAAGCGGTTGAAACTGTTGGCGCAGCCTTCGAGTTCATGCCCGCCGACGGATAATAAGGGGGCATCAGGGTACTGAATCGCGCGTGCGCGCATGGCCGGCGTGGAACATCGGTCGTGGACGGCGCGCAAGGGCCTTGCGAATGCCCTTGTCCTTTGTATTGCATATGCGAAGGTGGCGACGATATTCGAGACAGGACCCCGCATGCGTTACTCCGCCCTAGACATCGTCCGGCACGCCTTTTCCGGCAACCGCCACTGGAAACCGGTCTGGCGCGAGCCGCAGCCGAAGGCGCATTATGACGTGATCATCGTCGGCGGCGGCGGGCATGGTCTGTCGACCGCCTATTATCTCGCCAAGGAATTCGGCATCACCAATATCGCGGTGCTGGAAAAGGGCTACATTGGCTCCGGCAATGTCGGGCGAAACACCACGATCATCCGCTCCAATTACCTGCTCGAAGGCAACGAGCCCTTCTACGAATTTTCCATGAAGCTGTGGGAAGGGCTGGAGCAGGATTTCAACTATAATGCCATGGTGTCCCAGCGCGGCGTGATCAACCTCTTCCACTCCGATGGCCAGCGCGATGCCTATGCCCGGCGCGGCAATGCCATGATGATGCATGGCGTGGATGCAGAGCTTCTGGATCGCGACGCGGTGAAGAAGTCGATGCCCTACCTCAATTTCGACCACGCGCGTTTTCCCATCATGGGTGGCCTGCTGCAAAAGCGCGGAGGAACCGCCCGCCACGATGCGGTCGCCTGGGGTTATGCGCGCGGCGCAGATCAGCGGGGCGTCGACCTCATCCAGCACTGCGAGGTAAGCGGCATCCGCCGCGATGAAACGGGCAGGGTGTTGGGCGTCGAGACGTCAAAGGGCTTCATCGGCTGCAACAAGCTGGCGCTTGCCACCGCCGGCCACACGTCGGTCACCGGCCAGATGGCCGGGCTTCGGCTTCCCATCGAAACGCATGTTCTTCAGGCTTTTGTCTCGGAGGGCCTGAAGCCGGTCATCCACAATGTCATCACCTATGGCGCCGGACACTTCTATATCTCCCAGTCCGACAAGGGCGGCTTGGTCTTCGGCGCCGATATCGATTATTATTCCTCCTATGCCCAGCGCGGCAATCTGGCGATGGTGGAAAGCACCATCGAGGAGGGCGTGTCGCTGATCCCCGGCCTGTCCCGCGTCAAAGTGCTGCGCGCCTGGGGTGGTGTCATGGACATGTCGATGGATGGATCGCCGATCATCGACAAGACGCCGATCGACAACCTCTATCTCAACTGCGGCTGGTGTTACGGTGGCTTCAAGGCAACGCCTGCCTCCGGCTTCTGTTTTGCCCATCTGATTGCAAGGGACGAGCCGCATTATACGGCGCGGTTCCTGCGGCTCGACCGCTTCGAGCGCGGCCTTGCCATCGATGAAGGCGGCAAGGGGCCGCAACCGAATCTGCATTAGGCGAACCTGCATTAGCCGAACCCGCACGACCCTGCATTGACGAGTTTTTACCATGGCAAGCCTGATCACCTGTCCCCATTGCGGGGTTCGTCCCAAGGAAGAATTCACCGTTCGCGGTGATGCCTTGCCTCAGCGTCCAGCCTCCCATGCGCCGGATGAAGCCTGGCATGCCTATGTCTATCTGCGCGACAATGTGAAGGGCGTCATCTTCGAGCACTGGCACCATGTCGGCGGTTGCCGACGTTTTCTGGTGGTGGAGCGGGATAATGTCAGCCATGCCGTTCTGTCGGTCACGGATGCCGCCCTGTTCAGGCGCCCCGATGTCCCTGGAGAGGACGCCCAGGCTTCCGCTGGAAAGGGCCTCGCATGACCTCCCATCGTCTGTCTTCCGGCGGGCTCGTCAACCGTGCGGTGCCGCTGCGCTTTACCTTCGATGGCAAGCCGCTGAAGGGTTTTGCCGGCGATACGCTGTCGTCTGCGCTTCTGGCCAATGGCCAGATGCTGATGGGCCGTAGCTTCAAATATCATCGCCCGCGCGGCCCCGTGACGGCCGGTGCCGCCGAGCCGAACGCATTGGTGACGGTGGGCGAGGGTGCCCGCAGCGAGCCCAATGCGCGTGCAACGGTTGCCGAGCTTTACGATGGGATGACGGCCGCCAGCCAGAACCGCTGGCCGTCGCTTGCCTATGATATCGGTTCGGTCAACAGCCTGTTGTCGCCCTTCCTGTCGGCTGGCTTCTACTACAAGACCTTCATGTGGCCGGCGTCCTTCTGGGAAAAGGTCTACGAGCCGCTGATCCGCCGCGCCGCAGGCCTTGGCCGGGCGGTGATGGAGCCCGATCCCGACCGTTATGAAAAGGCCTGGGCGCATTGTGACCTGCTGGTCATCGGCGCCGGCCCGACCGGGCTGATGGCTGCCCTGAATGCGGCGCGCGCCGGCCTTCGCGTCATTCTGGCCGACGAGGATTTTCAGCTGGGCGGGCAGCTTCTGTCGGAAACTGCCATGGTGGGTGGCCTGCTGGCGGCAGATTTTGCCGCAGCCATCATCGCCGAACTGGCAAGCCTTGCCAATGTCACGCTGATGCCCCGCACCACCGTGTTCGGCTGGTATGACGACATGGTGTTCGGCGCGGTCGAAAAGGTCCAAAAACATGTGGCGCTGCCCGATCCGGACCTGCCGGTGGAGCGGGTCTGGCGCATCGTTGCCAAGCGCGCGCTTCTGGCGACCGGTGCCGAGGAACGTCCGCTGGTGTTTGGCGGCAATGATCGCCCCGGCATCCTGACGGCCGGTGCCGCGCGCACCTATCTCAACCGTTATGGCGTGGGCGTCGGGCGCAAGGTGGCCGTGTTTACCAATGGCGGCTCCGGCTATCGCACGGCAGCCGATCTGACGGCAGCCGGCGTCGAGGTCACAGCCATCATCGATCCACGCAAGGATGCAGGCCCCGGACAGGCGGATCTGGCGAGAGAAGGCCTGCGCATCTTGTCCGGCGCTTCTGTGACGGCAACGCGCGGGCGGCTCGGGCTCACCGGCCTCGTGGCGGAGCGTTCCGGCCACGAAGAGGTGATCGATTGCGATGCGCTTCTGATGTCCGGCGGCTGGTCTCCAATCGTCCATCTTCTCTGCCAACGCGGCGCAAAGCCGGTGTGGAGCGAGGCGCATCAGGCGTTTCTGCCGCCCGATGTCGGCTCTGGCTTTGTCGCTGCGGGCGCTGCGGCCGGCCTTGATCGCCTGTCGGCCTGCCTGAGGGATGGGGCAGAAAAAGCCGTGGCGCTTGCCCGCAATCTGGGCTTTGCCGCTTATGACGCTGACATTCCTGAGGTTGAAGGCGAGTATGACCCGGCCTTTGCACCCCTCTGGTATGTGCAGGGCTCGAAGGGCAAGGCCTTTGTCGATTTCCAGAATGACGTGACGGTGGCGGATTTGAGCCTGTCGCAGCGCGAAGCCTTTGGCCATATCGAGCACACCAAGCGTTATACCACCGCCGGAATGGCAACCGATCAGGGCAAGCTCGGCAATATCAACACGGTAGGGCTTGTTGCCGGCATGCGCGGGGTCTCACCGGCCGTCGTCGGCACCACCACGTTCCGCCCCTTCTACACGCCCGTCTCCTTTGGGGCTCTGGCGGGCACGGCGCGCGCCGAGCAATCGCGTCCCACCCGCCGCTCGCCGCTGCATGGCTGGGCGGCGAGACACGGTGCGATCTTTGTCGAGGCCGGCCTCTGGCATCGCTCCGCCTGGTTTCCGCGCCTCGGCGAAAAAACCTGGCGCGAAGCCGTTGATCGCGAAGTTCTGACCGTGCGTGAAAACGCCGGGCTCTGTGATGTCTCGACGCTCGGTAAGATCGAGATTTTTGGCACGCAGGCGGCGGAATTTCTGAACCGCGTCTACAGCAACGCCTTCCTGAATCTTCCCATCGGCAAGGCGCGTTATGGCCTGATGCTGCGCGAGGACGGCATCGTTTTCGATGACGGCACGGTGAGCCGGCTTTCGGAAAACCATTATGTGATGACCACCACGACCGCCTATGCGGCCGAGGTGATGGCGCATCTGGACTATTGCGCGCAGGTTCTGTTCGCCGATCTCGATGTGCGTTTTGCCTCCACCACCGACCAGTGGGCGCAGATGTCGCTCGCCGGCCCCAAGGCTCGCATCATCCTGCAGCGTCTGGTGGAGGATGATTTGTCCGATGCCGCATTCCCCTTCCTTGCTGCCCGCGCGATCACGCTGAAGGGCGGGCTTGCCGCACGCCTCTTCCGCATCTCGTTTTCCGGCGAACTCGCTTATGAACTGGCCGTGCCCGCCGGTTACGGCGAGGCGGTGGCCGATCACCTCATGGAAGCCGGTCGCGAGGATGGTATCTGCGCCTATGGTGTGGAGGCACTGAACGTGCTGCGCATCGAGAAAGGCCATGTCACCCACAGCGAACTCGACGGCCGCACCACCGCCGACGATGTTGGCCTTGGCCGTATGATGGCGATGCAGAAGCCGGATTTCATCGGCAAGCGCCTCTCCACCCGCTTTGGCCTGACGGCCGCCGACCGGCTGCAGATGGTCGGCCTTAAACCGGTGGAACCGGATGCCGAGATCAAGGCTGGTGCGCATATCCTGAAGGAAAACGCCAAGCCGTCGACCACCAACGATCAGGGTTTTGTGTCCTCCGCCTGTTATTCCCCGACGCTTGGCCGCTATATCGCGCTTGCCTTGCTTAAATCCGGGCGCGAGCGTCTTGGTGAAAAGGTCCTTGTCTGGGACCGGTTGCGCGAAAGCGAGGTGCTGGCAGAGGTGTGTTCGCCGGTCTTTGTCGATCCCGACAATCTGAAACTGCAGGCCTGAGGGGATTTTCGAAGATGTCGATCACCTACACCCACCGGCATGTGCTGGAAGACCATATCACCGGCTTTGAAACCAGGCCCAACGCCAACCATCTCTCTGTCTTCCGCCGTCCGGCCATTGCCTATGTGCTGGCCCATGCCGGCCACGAAAGCGATGTGGATCTGGCGCTCGATATGGCCGATGGCCTTTCGAAACGGATCTGCGGTCCTGCCGAATGGCTGGCCGTGTCGCAGGAAATGACGCCGGACAATCTGATGCGGTCGCTGACATCCATCGCAGGCGCAGCCGTCCTTGATGACAGCGATGGTCGTGTGCTGATGCGGCTCGATGGGCCGCACGCGCGAAAAATCCTTGCCAAATGCGTGGCCGTCGATCTTCACCCGGATGCCTTTGCGCTGGATGCCTCTGCCCCCATGCTGATCGCCCACGTGTCCGGCAATCTCGCCCGCACCGCAGAAGACGCCTTCGAACTCATCGTTCAGCGCTCCACTGCCGGCACCGTCTTCGAGGAGATAAAGGAAATGGGCCGCGAATTTGCGCTGACGGCGGGTTTTGCCTGACGCCCGTTAAGATCAGCCCGAGCTTTGCGCCGGCCTTACACCTGGGGGATCAAGGCGGTGAGGGAAAAGCGGCCACCGCCTCGTTCAGCCAGCCGATGAAATCGCGTGTCTTGCTGCGTCCGGAGCGCTCCATCTTGACCACGTAGCGGTAACCGCTCGGCAGAAAACCGCATGGCGCGATAAGCCGCCCGCAGTCCACATCGCCGGCGATCAGATGCCAGGGCACGATGGCGGCGCCAAGGCCGTTGAGGGCGGCCTCGATCGTCAGGTGATAATGGTCGAACATGCGGGTGGCAGCGCCATCGTCCGCGCGTCTGTCAGCAGCGGGCGCTCCTTCATCCATCAGGCGAAACCATTCGGACCAGACATGCGGGCGGGTGCGGGTTTCCAGTCGGGGAAGGGCGGGGTTTGCGGTCCAGCCCGCGGCCTCCATGCCCTTGGCATTCGAGGGCGCAACGACCAGCCCCAGGCGCTCCTCAAACAGCAGCGTGCAATTTTGTGCAAGGGCGACATCCGGTGCGAGCGCAAGGATTTGCGCATCCACCGCCGTGCGCGGCGGCCGGTCGTCTGTGGCGAGCCGCACATCGTAACGCGGATGACGGGCGGTAAACTCATGCAGGCGCGGAATGAGCCAGCGCATGGCAAAGGTGCTGAGGCAGGCGACATCGAGAATGTGGTCGTCGCCACGTGCAACCAGCCGCAGCGCTTCCTCCATCTGGTCGAAGGCGGCGGTCAGAGCCAGGCCGAACATCCGGCCCTCTGTCGTCAGCCTTGGCCGGTTTCGCGCCCCTTCGAAAAGCGGTGTCCCGATCATCGCTTCCAGATGGGTCACATGGCGGCTGATCGCGCCATGGGTCACCGAAAGTTCGTCGGCGGCGGCCGTCATCTGGCCGTGGCGCGCGGCGGCTTCGAAAGCCCGAAGGGCGGCGACAGGAAGGTTCTTGCGATTTTTCATGTGAGTTCAGCTCACACTGAAAGAGGCAAAAGGTCAATATAGGCGGATGTTTCTGCGTGATATTGAAGCCTTTCAATCAACACGCAGGTGAAAAATGCCCTTTGTCAAAACCGCCGTTCCCGCCGCAACATCCCCCGTGCGCCGCCAGCATATCGTGCGCGGCATTCATGATGCCCTGGTGGAAAGCATCGGCATGCCGCAGGATGAGTTGTTCAACCTGGTCAGCGATTATCGCGACGGCGAATTTTTCTGCGACCGCAGTTTCAACGGCATCGCACGGTCTGAAAACGTTGTCGTGGTGGAGATTACCATGCGCCGGGGCCGCAGCGATGCGATGAAGCGGGCACTCTACAGCGCGATTGTGCGCAATCTGGAGGAACGGGCGGCTGTCTCTCCGAAAGACGTCTTCATTTTCATGCATGAGAACGACTATTCCGACTGGAGCGTCGGCAACGGCGTGTTTGCCATGGCGCTTGCCCAGCAACGCGGCAGCGATAGCTGACAGCGACGACCCGAGGGTGGAGAGAAAACGGCCGCCCTGTCTGGGGTCTCTCCACCCATGCGGCGCAATCGGACCATCCACTTTGCCGCAAACGACACATCGCAATTCGCAGAAAAGCCTGTTGCAGGCATCGCGAACCCTCTAGGCTCTGGTTTCGACCGAAACGCCAAGGGAGCCTCCATCCATGAAAAACCATGCCAGAGTTGTCGTCATCGGGGGTGGGGTTGTCGGCTGTTCGGTGTTGTATCACCTGACGAAGTTCGGCTGGACCGATGTGGTGCTGGTGGAACGGGCCGAGCTGACGGCAGGCTCTACCTGGCATGCGGCCGGCGGCATGCACACGATCAACGGCGATCCGAACGTTGCCAAGCTGCAGAAATACACGGTCGAGCTTTACAAGGAGATCGAAGAGTATTCCGGCCAGGATATCGGCCTGCACATGACCTCTGGCCTGATGCTGGCGGCAACGCCCGAGCGTTTCGACTGGATGAAATCGCTGCTCGCCAAGGGCAAATATGCCGGCGGCGAGGCGCGGCTGATTTCGGCCGAAGAAGCCTATGAGATGATGCCGCTGCTGGATCCGAAGCAGTTCGTCGGCGCGGTGTTTGATCCACATGAAGGCCATCTCGATCCCTATGGCACCACCCATGCCTATGCGAAATCGGCGAAGAAGAACGGCGCCGAGATCTACCTGCACACCAAGGTCGAAAATCTCATCCCGCTGGAAGACGGCAGCTGGCGGGTGATTACCGACAAGGGTGATATCTATGCCGAGCATGTGGTGAACGCCGCCGGCCTCTGGGCGCGCGAGGTGGGCCGTATGGTGGGCGTGGAACTGCCGGTTCTCGCCATGGAACATATGTATCTCATCACCGAAGACATGCCGGAAGTCATCGAGTTCAACCGCTCGACCGGCCGTGAACTGATGCATTGCGTCGATTTCGACGGCGAGATCTATATCCGCCAGGAGCGCAACGGCATGCTGATGGGCACCTATGAAAAGGATTGCCGCCCCTGGTCTCCGCTCGAAACCCCGTGGGATTTCGGCCCGGAACTTTTGCCCGAAGATCTGGAGCGGATCAGCGGTGAGCTGGAAGTGGGCTTTCGCCATTTCCCCGCCTTCAACAATGCCGGCATCAAAAAGATCGTCAACGGCCCCTTCACCTTCTCGCCGGATGGCAATCCGTTGGTCGGGCCGGTGCGGGGGCTCACCAATTACTGGTCGGCCTGCGCGGTCATGGCCGGCTTCAGCCAGGGCGGCGGCGTTGGGCTGGCGCTTGCCAACTGGATCATCGAGGGGGATCCGGGCTTCGACGTGTTTGCCATGGATGTCTGCCGTTTTGGTGATTACGCAACGCCCGCCTATACCAATGCCAGAGTGCGGGAAAACTATTCGCGCCGCTTTTCCATCCGCTATCCCAACGAGGAACTGCCGGCCGCCCGCCCGCTGCTGACAACGCCGATCTATGACCGGCTGAAGGCGGAAGGGGCGGTGTTCGGCGCTTATGCCGGGCTTGAAACGCCGCTGTGGTTTGCGCCTCAGGGTATAGAGGACAAATTCTCCTGGCGCCGTTCCAGCGATTTCGACACGGTGGGGGCGGAAGCAAAGGCGGTGCGCGACAGCGTCGGCCTGATGGAAACCTCCGGTTTTGCCAAATACTCGGTAAGCGGCGAGGGCGCCGCCCAATGGCTGGATGCCATGCTCGCCGGCCGGCTTCCCTCCGTCGGCAGTATGGCGCTCGCCCCGATGCTGAACGAGGCAGGCAAGATGATCGGTGATTTTACCATCGCCAACATGGATGGCGACGAGTTTCTGCTGATCGGCTCCGGCATTGCCGAGGATTACCACATGCGCTGGTTCGAGGAGCATCTACCGGATGACGGTTCGGTGGTGCTCGGCGCGCTTGGCCTTGGTCTCGTCGGCCTGTCGGTTGCCGGACCCAAGGCGCGCGCTGTGCTGCAGAAACTGACCCATCTTGACCTTTCGAACGATGCTTTCCCCTTCATGTCGATCCGCGAGATGGAGCTGGGCATGGTGCCCGCCATTGTCGGACGCGTCAGCTATACCGGCGATCTCGGCTACGAGATCTGGTTGCGGCCGGAATACCAGCGCAGCCTGTTTGAGGTTCTGATGCAGGCCGGAGAAGAGTTCGGCATCCGGCTGTTTGGCCTTCGGGCGCTGAATGCGCTCAGGCTGGAAAAGGGTTTTGGCAGCTGGTCGCGTGAATATCGCCCGCTCTATGGCCCGATGGAAGCAGGCCTTGGCCGGTTTATCGCCTTGAAAAAAGACGTGAATTTCATCGGCAAGATGGGGGCGATCGAGGAAAAGCTGGCAGGCGGCACGCTGCGGCTGGTGACGCTTGTTGTGGATGCAAGGGATGCCGACGTGCTCGGTGATGAGCCGATCTCGATCCTTGGTTCGGTTGTCGGCTGGGTCACATCCGGCGGTTTTGCCCATGCCTCCGGCGTGTCCGTTGCCATGGGTTATGTGCCGAAGGAGTTTGCGACGACGCGTGACGGCTGGCAGATCGAGGTGCTCGGCGAAATGCTGCCGGCCCGCCTGATCACGCAGGCCCTGTTTGATCCGGATGGTCAGCGCATGCGGGGGTAAAGGCGCTGCCAAAATGATCAGCAGATGCCGTTTTTATGGCGCTGATGAATTTATTTGCGGCATTGCACGGGAAAGTGCTGGGAAACTGGGGCGGTTGTGCCTTTTTGACTTCACATTTCAGGCGAAAGCGGTATCAATTCGAGAAAACCTAAGAACCCGTAAGGGCCACACAGACTAGAGGCACGATCGAATTTAACGAATCGCGCCCGGGGGAAAAATATGGAGTATTTTATCCAGCAGCTCTTAAACGGGCTGACTCTTGGATCGATCTATGGCCTCGTGGCAATTGGCTACACGATGGTTTACGGCATCATCGGCATGATCAACTTTGCCCATGGTGATATCTTCATGCTCGGCGGCTTTGCCGCCCTTATCGTTTTCCTGATCCTCACCTCGTTTTTCGCCGGTATTCCTGTCGCGCTTGCGTTGCTGGTCATGCTGGTTGTTGCCATGCTGGTGACGAGCCTGTGGAACTGGACGATCGAGCGTGTCGCCTACCGGCCGCTGCGCGGTTCCTTCCGCCTTGCGCCGCTGATCACCGCGATCGGCATGTCGATCGTGCTGTCGAACTTCATCCAGGTCACGCAGGGCCCGCGCAACAAGCCGGTTCCGCCGCTGGTCAATGATGTCTACCACTTCGGCTCGATCACCGTCTCGCTGAAGCAGATCCTCATCGTCATCGTCACCAGCGTGCTGCTCGCCGCCTTCTGGTATATCGTCAACAAGACGCCGCTCGGCCGCGCCCAACGTGCGACCGAGCAGGACCGCAAGATGGCCGCCCTGCTCGGCGTCGACGTGGATCGTACCATCTCGATCACCTTCGTCATGGGGGCAGCGCTCGCGGCCGTCGCCGGCACCATGTACCTCATGTATTATGGCGTCGCCTCGTTCAATGACGGGTTCATTCCGGGCGTGAAAGCCTTTACCGCAGCCGTTCTCGGCGGCATCGGCTCGCTGCCGGGCGCTGTTCTCGGCGGTCTTCTGATCGGCCTCATCGAATCCCTGTGGTCGGCCTATTTCTCCATTGCCTACAAGGACGTGGCGACCTTTGCCATTCTCGCTTTCGTTCTGATCTTCAAGCCGACCGGCATTCTGGGCCGACCTGAAGTGGAGAAGGTGTAACATCATGAGCAATGCAAATTCTCCGGCGACCGACGCGGCGCCGGGCCTCATGGCGAAGGCGCTCCGCGAGGGCCTCTTTGCCGGCCTGCTGGCGTTCGGCATGTTCCTTCTTTATGTCGGCGTCGAAACCTACCAGAACATCGACAATGCGCTGGTCTGGCGCATGCGTTGGGGCCTTCTGGCTGTGTTCGTGGCAATTGCCGCCGTCGGCCGCTTCCTCGTCGTCGGTTTCATCCGTCCCAATATCGACCGGCGCAAGCTGAGCAAGGCCAAGGCCGGCCTTCTGGAAGTGTCCGAGGACAAGGGTTTCTTCCACCGGCATTTCCTCAAGATCGCGATGATCGCGCTCGTGCTCTATCCGCCTGTTATCGTCACCCTCTACGGCGTGCAGGGTTCGCTGAAATTCGTCGACAATTTCGGCATCCAGATCCTCATCTACGTGATGCTGGCCTGGGGTCTGAATGTGGTCGTTGGCCTCGCCGGCCTGCTCGATCTCGGTTATGTCGCCTTTTATGCGGTGGGCGCCTATTCCTACGCGCTTCTGTCGGACCATTTTGGCCTGTCCTTCTGGGTGCTTCTGCCGATGGCGGGCATTCTGGCGGCCTTCTGGGGCATCATTCTCGGTTTTCCGGTGCTGCGCCTGCGCGGTGACTATTTGGCGATTGTCACGCTCGCCTTCGGTGAAATCATCCGCCTCGTGTTGATGAACTGGTCGGAAGTCACCGGCGGTACGGCGGGCATTTCCGGCGTCGCAAAAGCCTCGATCTTCGGCATCTATTCCTTCGATGTCGGGGCTTCGAACAATTTTGCCAAGTCCTTCGGCCTGCCGATGTCCTCGGCCTATTACAAGATCTTCCTGTTCTACGTGATCCTGGCGCTCTGCCTGATCACCGCCTATGTGACGATCCGGCTGCGCCGCATGCCGATCGGCCGCGCCTGGGAAGCGCTGCGCGAGGATGAGATCGCCTGCCGGTCGCTCGGCATCGATACGGTCAAGACCAAGCTGACGGCCTTTGCCATCGGCGCGATGTTCGGCGGTTTTGCCGGCTCGTTCTTTGCCGCCCGCCAGGGTTTCGTGTCGCCGGAAAGCTTCGTTTTCCTGGAATCGGCGGTCATTCTGGCCATCGTGGTTCTCGGCGGCATGGGCTCGCTCACCGGCATTGCCATTGCAGCCGTCGTCATGATCGGCGGCACCGAGGCGCTGCGCGAGATGGAATTCCTGAAACACATTTTTGGGCCGGATTTCACGCCGGAACTTTACCGCATGCTGCTCTTCGGTCTGGCCATGGTGGTGGTCATGCTGTTCAAGCCGCGCGGTTTCGTCGGCTCGCGTGAACCCACGGCCTTCCTCAAGGAGCGCAAGTCCGTATCCGGCAGCTTCACCAAGGAAGGTCACGGCTGATGACATCCGCAAATGAGACCATGACTTCAGATACCATTCTCAAGGTAGAGCATCTGTCGATGCGCTTCGGCGGCCTGATGGCGATCAACGACCTCTCGCTGGAGGTCAAGCGCGGCGAAATCACCGCGCTGATCGGCCCGAACGGCGCCGGCAAGACGACCGTCTTCAACTGCATCACCGGCTTCTACAAGCCGACGATGGGCATGATCACCCTGCGCCAGAAGGCCGGCAAGGAGTTCCTGTTGGAACGCCTCACCGATTTCGAGATCACCAAACATGCCAAGGTGGCGCGCACCTTCCAGAACATCCGGCTGTTTTCCGGCCTCACGGTTCTCGAAAACCTGCTGGTGGCGCAGCACAACAAGCTGATGAAGGCATCCGGTTATACGGTGATGGGCCTGATCGGCCTCGGTTCCTACAAGCGCGAGGCGGAAGCCTCGATCGAGCTTGCCCGCCACTGGCTGGAACGGGCAGACCTGACCGACCGCGCCGATGATCCGGCGGGCGACCTTCCTTACGGTGCCCAGCGCCGTCTGGAAATTGCCCGCGCCATGTGTACCGGCCCGGAGCTTCTGTGCCTGGATGAGCCGGCAGCGGGCCTTAACCCGCGCGAATCGCTGGCGCTCAACACGCTTTTGAACGGTATCCGCGACGAGACGGGAACCTCCATCCTGCTCATCGAACACGACATGTCGGTGGTGATGGAAATTTCCGATCACGTGGTGGTGCTGGAATACGGGCAGAAGATTTCTGACGGCAACCCGGATCACGTGAAGAACGATCCGAAGGTGATTGCCGCCTATCTCGGCGTCGAGGACGACGAGGTGGAAGAAGTCATTGCCGAAGAACTCGACGGGGGCACGCTGTGATGGCCGTCAACACGATCAAAGCCGAACCTCTCCTGAAGGTCAGCGGCGTCGAAACCTATTACGGCAATATCCGTGCGCTCTCCGGTGTCGATATCGAGGTCAACAAGGGTGAAATCGTCAGCCTGATCGGTGCCAACGGCGCCGGCAAGTCAACGCTGATGATGACGATCTGCGGCAGTCCGCAGGCGCGCACCGGCACCGTCGTCTTCGACGGGCAGGACATCACCAAGACGCCGACGCATCTCATCGCCCGCCAGCGCATTGCCCAATCTCCTGAGGGACGGCGCATCTTTCCGCGCATGACGGTCTATGAAAACCTGCAGATGGGCGCCGGTCTCGACCAGTTGAAATATTTCAACGAGGACGTGGAAAAGATCTTTACGCTCTTCCCGCGCCTCAAGGAACGGCAGTCCCAGCGCGGCGGAACGCTGTCGGGTGGCGAGCAGCAGATGCTGTCCATCGGCCGTGCGCTGATGGCCCGCCCAAAGCTTCTGCTGCTGGATGAGCCGTCGCTCGGCCTTGCACCGCTGATCGTCAAGCAGATCTTTGAGGCGATCAAGGTGCTGAACGAGAAGGAGGGGCTGACCGTCTTCCTCGTGGAGCAGAACGCCTTTGCGGCGCTCAAACTGTCGCACCGCGCCTATGTGATGGTGAACGGCAAGGTGACCATGAGCGGATCGGGCCGGGAACTGCTGGCCAACCCGGAAGTGCGGGCCGCCTATCTGGAAGGTGGACGGCATTGATCGCGCACATCTCCATCCGGGCCGGGGCAACAAACCCCGTCATGCCGTCTTTCCGTCAAGCGTCAGGGAGAGCTTGAGATGCAGGGACTTTTTTTCGAAAGCGATACCGGCGCCCGTTACGTCCTGCGGTTCATCGTCCTGATGATCGGACTGTGGACCGCCTGGCGCACGGGCAAGGCGGTCGCCGAAAGCTGGAAGGATTATCCGATGGTGATCGGTTACGTTCTTCTGCTCGGCGTGCTGTTGCGGTTCCTGCATTTCTCGCTGTTTCAGGGACCTTTCCTCAGCATCGGCTTCTACGCGCTTGACGTGGCGCTGCTGCTGATCGTTGCTACGGCTGGCTTTCGCCACCGCCGCACCCGCCAGATGGTGGAAAACTACTACTGGCTTTACGAAAAAAGCTCTGCTTTTTCGTGGCATAAGAAGAATTGACAGGCTGAGGCTTTCGGCTTCAGACTGCGATAAACAGGGAACACGTTTCCGGCGCGAGAGTGTGGTGGGTCTCGCGCAGGTTTAATTCAAACCCGCTCAAAAACTGGGAGTAACACAATGAAGAAGTCTCTTCTTTCGGCCGTGGCGCTGACAGCCGTGATGGCGTTCAGCGGTTCGGCCTGGGCCGACGTTCTTGTCGGCATCGGTGGCCCGCTGACGGGTCCGAACGCAGCCTTCGGTGCGCAGCTCCAGAAGGGTGCCGAGCAGGCCGCAGCCGACATCAATGCTGCCGGCGGCATCAACGGCGAAAAGATCAAGATCGTGCTCGGCGACGACGTGTCGGACCCGAAGCAGGGCGTTTCGGTTGCCAACAAGTTCGTGGCAGATGGCGTGAAGTTCGTCGTCGGTCACTTCAACTCGTCGGTTTCGATCCCGGCCTCTGAAGTCTATGCCGAAAACGGCATCGTGCAGATCACGCCTGCCTCGACCAACCCGAAGTTCACCGAGCGTGGCCTGTGGAACACCTTCCGCACCTGCGGTCGTGACGACCAGCAGGGTGCCGTTGCCGGCGAATACATCGCTGCAAAGTTCAAGACCGCCAAGGTTGCCGTCGTGCATGACAAGACCACCTACGGTCAGGGTCTTGCTGATGAAACCAAGAAGGCCATGAACAAGCTTGGCATCAAGGAAGTCATCTACGAAGGCATCACCGTCGGCGACAAGGACTTTTCCGCCCTCGTGTCGAAGATGAAGGAAGCCGGCGTCGGCATCGTTTATTTCGGCGGCCTGCACACGGAAGCCGGTCTCCTGATGCGTCAGATGGCGGACCAGGGCCTCAAGGCTCCGCTGATGTCGGGTGATGGCATCACCTCCAACGAACTGGCTTCGATCGCCGGCGACGCCGTCAACGGCACGCTGATGACCTTCCCGCCGGATCCGCGCACGAACCCGAACGCCAAGGACATCGTGGCCAAGTTCCGCGCTGCAAACTTCGAGCCGGAAGCCTACACGCTCTATTCCTACGCTGCCCTGCAGATCTTTGCTGACGCCGCCAAGGCTGCCGGCAGCAATGATCCGACCAAGGTTGCCGAAGCGATGAAGGCCAAGGGTCCGTTCAAGACCGCCATCGGCGACATCGGTTTCGACGCCAAGGGCGACATCACCCGTCCTGACTATGTCATGTACGAGTGGAAGAAGGGCGCTGACGGCAAGTACAGCTACTTCCAGATGTAAGATTTTTGGCGGGCGGGAAACCGCTGCCGATATCAACGGAAAGCCCGGCTCGCGCCGGGCTTTTTCGCGTCCGGCCGTGATGGCCGATGGCGCGGCTGATTAATTCGCGAGATGGGCGAGCACGAAATCAGCGCGCTCGTAAACCGAGATTTTGGGCAGGATGACGGGCTCATACCCGAGCGTGGGATAGACGGCGCATAGCCGCTCATATTCCGCCACCGCCTCTTCAAACCCGTGCTGACGTTCCCCGTCGGTCACATAGATTTCAGGCCAAGGCGGCGTCAGGAAAACCCGGCCGTGGTAACGATGCTGGCGGCAGAGGTCGAACATCATCCGGTCATCGCCCGTCGCGTGGGCAAGGGCTGATGCCGCATCCACCAGCCCGCGATCAAAGAACACCCAGCCGGTTTTGTCGGCCATCGCCGCCCGATCCGCAATCGAGAGCGTGATGGCGCGCTGCGCGAAGGCCGGTAGATCGCTCCAGGGGAGAGCCGTGCCTCCGGATGCCAGTTCCCGCACCACGACACGGCGTCCGGGCTCCGGCACGGTTGCAAAGCCGCGACGCTGCAGTTCCTCAAGAAGCGTTGACTTTCCGCCGCCCGAGCAGTCGGAGAGAATAACGAACCCAGACATGAACGGTCTCCTCTGTCACATTTTGAGGTTGCAAGGTCGGACATCGAATGCCGTTTCCCCGCGTGATAAGTGTGTTGACTGTTATGGAGCATAGCAATAATTTGACACTTGCCTGACATGCGAGCGTTGCGAAAACGTGCTGCCGAACAGGGCCGTGCCTTGGAGGAGGTGCGATGGGATTGGCCGGCGAACCCAGTTGGATGAGGGGTCGACGGCACTGGAGGTGGCGGCCGCTCCAAGCCTGCCCGAGGATGGGAGAATTTCACGATGACGAACACCATTGCGCTCCGCACCCGCGGAAGGCGAGCGCTGACGCTTGCCTTCCTGGCGGCCATAATCGAGGGATTTGACTTGCAGGCCGCAGGCGTCGCGGTGCCGAAACTGGTGCCGGCCTTTGGCCTCACGCCGCCGCAGATCGGGCTTTTTTTATCTTCGGCAACATTCGGGCTGATTTTTGGCGCCCTGTCCGGAGGCTGGATTGCCGACCGATGGGGGCGGCGGACAGGCCTTGTTCTCTCGCTTTTGACCTTCGGCATCTTTTCGGTCGCAACCATTTTCGCCACGAGTTTCGATCAGTTGCTGGTGCTGCGGATCCTGACCGGTGTCGGCCTGGGTGGCGCCTTGCCCAATCTCATCAATATCGCCGCGGAATCGGTGGAGCCCGGCCGTCGCGGCTGGGCAGTTTCCATCATGTATGCCGGCGTGCCGCTCGGGGGCGCCATTGCCAGTGGCGTTGCAACGCTTGGCCTGCATGGCGACGATTGGCACAGCATCTTTCTGGTGGGCGGTCTGATGCCGCTGCTGCTGGCACCCTTCGTACAGGTCATGTTGCCACCTCTGGCCGTGGTACGCCAGAAGGCGTCTGCCGCCACTGTGCGTCTTCGCACCCTGTTCCAGCCGCAAACGCTTGTGGGGACGTTGCTTCTGTGGCTCTCCTTCTTCCTCGGCCTGATGGTCGTTTATGTGCTTCTCAACTGGATGCCGCAACTGCTCGTCGCCCGCGGCCTGACCAAAAACGAGGCATCCCTCGTGCAACTGCTGTTTAATGTCGGCGGCGTGGCGGGCAGCCTGATCGGCGGTCGCATCTTTGACAGCCCGCGGCCGGTGATCCCAGTGCTTCTTGCCTTTGCGGCCTCGGCTGCAGCGCTCATCATGCTCGGCATTCTGCCGGCTGAACTGGTGCTGATGCTGGTGGGGGGCGTACTCGTGGGAGGCGCGATCCTCTGCATGCAGGCTATTCTTTATGCCACGGCGCCGCAATGTTATCCCTTCGAGATCCGCGGCACCGGCGTCGGCATCGCGATTGCCGTCGGGCGCCTCGGCTCCATCGCCGGCCCCTTGTTCACCGGCTTTCTGGTGGCGGCCGGGGCAACGCCGACGCAGGTGATGTTTGCGCTGGTTCCTTTGACGGTGCTGACCGGCACGTTCACTGTCGTACTTCTGTTTCGCCGCACCCGCCGCCCGGCCTTCGCCTGAAGCCCGGCCGCCTGCGGCCCTTCATAGTCCACATCAGGTCCGCAGCACTATCGCGGGCCTGATCGCATCTCGGGCGCTCGCGGTTTAGACTTCGTGCAGCACATGGGCGGCCTTAACCGCCGCAGAGGCCCGGTTTTCGACGCCAAGCTTCACATAAATCTGTTCCAGATGTTTGTTTACGGTGCGCGCCGAGAGCCCGAGGATATCGCCGATATCCTTGTTGGACTTGCCCTTGGCAATCCACAGCAGCACTTCGGATTCGCGGATCGTCAGCGGAAAATGCTCGCGCAGCACCGCATCGTCGGCGCGGTTGTTCTGGCCGGAGATCTCTCCCTCGAGCGGCGGGGCCGTGATCTCCACGATGTTCTGGC
>JAIXTO010000031.1 GCA_027483885.1 Rhizobiaceae bacterium | reverse complement strand
GTCTCCAGAAGGCTCGGCAACAGCTTTGCACCGTTTCTCTCGCAGTCTGCGAGATAATCGTCATAGGCTGTCGTGCGCCCGTTCAGACCCTCGGCAATCACCTTCACGGAAGGCCCGAGCGCGCTTTCCAGCACGCTCGGCCACCGCTCTTGAAAGGCATGGCGCGACTGCGTTTCCGGGTCATATCCCCAGGTCAGGCTGTCGCCAAAGGCCAGAACGGTTTGCATGTTCCGCTCCCGGATCAGACCAGCATGCCCATCGGGTTTTCGATGTAGCGCTTGAAGGCGCCGAGAAGTTCGGCCCCGAGCGCGCCATCGACGCAGCGATGGTCGGTCGACAGCGTCACGGACATGACATTGGCGATCTTCATCTCACCGTTCTTCACGACGACCCGCTCCTCACCCGCGCCGACGGCCAGGATGGTGGCGTGCGGCGGGTTGACGACGGCGGCGAAGTTCTTGACGCCCATCATGCCCATGTTGGACACGGCGGTGGTGCCGCCCTGATACTCTTCCGGCTTCAGCTTACGATCCTTGGCGCGCTTGCCGAGATCCTTCATTTCTGCCGAAATGGCAGACAGGGTCTTGGTTTCGGCCTTGCGGATGATCGGCGTGATGAGGCCACCGGGGATCGACACGGCAACACCGACATCGGCGTGCTTGTGCTTCACCATGTTCGTCTCCGTCCAGGAGACGTTGGCATCCGGCACGTCGCGCAGCGCCAAGGCGAGTGCCTTGATCACCATGTCGTTGACCGAGAGCTTGTAGGACGGTGCGCCATCCTTGCGGGGGGCGGCATCGTTCAGCTGGGCGCGAAGGGCAAGCAGCGCATCCAGTTCGCAATCGACCGTCACATAGAAATGCGGGATCGTCTGCTTGGATTCGACGAGGCGCTTGGCAATCGTCTTGTGCATGCCGTCATGCGGCACAAGCTCGTAGGAGCTTGGGTCGAACAGCTTGAGCACAGCATCGTCGGAGGCGGGCTTGGCAAGCGTCGGGGCAGCGGCAGGCGCCGGAGCAGTCGAAGCCGGTGCAGCCTTGGCGGAACCGCCGGCAACAGCCTTTTCGACGTCGGCCTTGATGACGCGGCCCTTCGGACCGGAGCCGGAAACCTTGGCGATATCGACGCCAGCTTCCTTGGCAACGCGGCGTGCGAGCGGCGAGGAGAAGACACGCTCACCGGAGGATGCATGTGCTGCCTCAGCCTTAGCAGCCGGCGCCGCCTCGGACTTTTCAGCCGGCGCCGGTGCAGCCTCTGCCTTCGGGGCAGGTGCAGCCTCAGCTTTTGCCGGGGCCGAACCGCCTCCTGCGGCAGCGGCTGCGACATCCTCGCCGTCTGCGGCAAGAATGGCGATCAGCGCGTTGACTTTCACGCCTTCGGTGCCGGCGGCAACGACGATCTTGGCAACAATGCCTTCATCGACCGCTTCGACTTCCATGGTGGCCTTGTCGGTCTCGATCTCGGCGATGACATCGCCCGATTTAACCGTGTCGCCTTCCTTGACGAGCCACTTGGCGAGGTTGCCCTCTTCCATTGTGGGAGAGAGGGCGGGCATCGTGATGTTGATAGGCATCTTTCCGCCCTTCCCTTATTTGTAGCAGACGGCTTTGACGGCCTGGACGACTTCGCCGACATTCGGCAGAGCCAGTTTTTCGAGATTGGCCGCGTACGGCATCGGCACATCCTTGCCGGCAATCGTCAGCACCGGCGCATCGAGATAATCGAACGCCTCGCGCTGCACCCGGTTGGCAATGAAATCGCCGACGGATGCCTGCGGATAACCTTCCTCGATGGTGACGAGGCGACCGGTCTTCTTCACCGATTCGATCACTGTCGGCAGGTCCATCGGACGGATGGTGCGCAGGTCGATCAGTTCGACGTCGATGCCGTCCTTTTCAAGCTCGGCCATCGCCTTCAGCGCATAGGTCATGCCAATGCTCCAGGAAACGATGGTGACATCCTTGCCGGTCTTGTGGATGCGCGCCTTGCCGATCGGCAGGACGAAATCATCCATTTTCGGCACTTCGAAGGACTGGCCGTAGAGGATTTCGTTTTCGAGGAAGACAACCGGGTTCGGATCGCGGATCGCAGCCTTCAGCAAGCCCTTAGCATCGGCTGCCGTGTAGGGCATGATGACCTTGAGGCCCGGAATGGAGCTGTACCAGGCGGCGTAATCCTGGCTGTGCTGGGCGCCAACGCGGGCAGCTGCACCGTTTGGACCCCGGAAAACCATGGGCGCGCCCATCTGGCCGCCGGACATGTAAAGCGTCTTGGCAGCCGAGTTGATGATCTGGTCAATCGCCTGCATGGCGAAGTTGAAGGTCATGAACTCAACGATGGGCTTGAGGCCCGCCATCGCAGCCCCAACGCCGACGCCGGCAAAACCGTGCTCGGTGATCGGCGTGTCGACAACGCGGCGCGGTCCAAATTCCTGCAGGAGGCCTTGCGTGATCTTGTAGGCGCCCTGGTATTCGGCGACTTCCTCGCCCATGACGAAGACATCGCCATCGCGGCGCATTTCTTCCGCCATGGCGTCGCGCAGTGCTTCACGCACCGTCGTCATCACCATTTCCGTGCCGGCCGGAATGTCCGGGTCGCTCGC
Source organism: Rhizobiaceae bacterium (assembly GCA_027483885.1). Taxonomy (GTDB): domain Bacteria; phylum Pseudomonadota; class Alphaproteobacteria; order Rhizobiales; family Rhizobiaceae; genus Neorhizobium. The sequence goes on along the minus strand of JAIXTO010000031.1, from coordinate 9,268 downwards.
TACGTCAACCTTCGGGGCTGCCGGAACCTTTGCGGTTTCCTTCACGGCCGTCGGCTCATCGGCCGATTCGCGGGCCTTGCTGCCGGCGGCGTCTGAAGTTGCAACCGGCGTATCGGCATCGGCCTTCGGCGCAGACGAACCGATGGAATCGGCGCTTTCGCCTTCCTGCAGCAGGACAGCGATCGGCGTGTTGACCTTGACGTTCTCGGTGCCGGCGGCGATCAGCAGCTTGCCGATCACACCTTCATCGACGGCTTCCACTTCCATGGTTGCCTTGTCGGTTTCGATTTCAGCAATGACGTCGCCGGAGGCGACTTTGTCACCCTCGTTTTTCAGCCATTTGGACAGCGTGCCTTCTTCCATCGTAGGAGAGAGGGCGGGCATCAGGATATTGATAGGCATGAGGTTCCCTCCCCGATTACAGCAGGATGTCGGTGTAAAGCTCGGATACATCCGGCTCCAGATCGGCCTGGGCGAAATCGGCACTGTCGGCGACGACATCGCGGACGTCCTTGTCCACAGCCTTCAGTTCGTCCTCGCTGGCCCAGCCCTTTTCGATCAGGCGCAGACGGACCTGCTCGATCGGGTCGTGCTCGGCGCGCATCTTCTGCACTTCATCCTTGGAACGGTATTTTGCCGGGTCGGACATGGAGTGACCACGGTAACGATAGGTCAGCATTTCAAGAATGATCGGGCCCTTGCCGGAGCGGCAGTGCTCGACAGCCTCGTCGGCGGCAGCCTTCACCGCGCGCACATCCATGCCATCCACCTGGATGCCGGGAATGCCGAAGGACGCGCCGCGCTGGGAGAAATCGGTCTGCGCCGAAGCGCGCGACACGGAGGTACCCATGGCGTAACGGTTGTTCTCGATCACGTAGATCACCGGAAGCTTCCACAGCTGCGCCATGTTGAAGCTTTCATAGACCTGGCCCTGGTTTGCCGCGCCATCGCCGAAATAGGCAAGCGAGACATTGTCATTGCCGCGGTACTTGTTGGCAAAGCCGAGGCCGGTGCCAAGCGAAACCTGCGCGCCGACGATGCCGTGGCCGCCGTAAAAATTCTTTTCCTTGGAGAACATGTGCATCGAGCCGCCCTTCCCCTTAGAAAGGCCGCCGCGACGACCGGTCAGCTCTGCCATCACGCCGCGTGCACTCATGCCGCAGGCCAGCATGTGACCGTGGTCACGATAACCGGTGATGACCTGGTCGCCTTCCTTCTGCGCCATCTGCATGCCGACAACGACAGCTTCCTGGCCGATGTAAAGGTGACAGAAACCGCCGATGAAGCCCATGCCGTAAAGCTGGCCGGCCTTTTCCTCGAATCGGCGAATAAGGAGCATTTCCCTGTAGGCCTTGAGTTCCTCGGCCTTATCGAACTCGGCGATAGCACCGCCATTGCTCTTTGCAGGCTTCGCTGCTGTCTTTCGACCGGCCGCGGACGCGACTTGCTTGGGCGCCATGCACTAACCTCCCTGCGTGTTTGTTGGTTGTCGTCAACATAGGCAAGAAAGCACGCCCCAGCAATGCCATAAATGCATGGCTCACATGATATATAAAACCATGAAAATTCAGGGAAAAATCAGGATTAACCGGATTTCGGTTAATTCAGAAGTAGCTGTTGAACACGACGATTTCGTCGGCGCGCGACACGTTCAGCTGATAACGCGCGGTTTCATCGAGCATATCTTTTTCGAGTGAGCCATCGCTCAGCAATTCCACCTGCCGCTCCAGTGCCTTGCGCTTGCCGCTCAGCTTGGCAAGTTCATCGGCCCGCTCGGCACGCATGTGCTCGAACTTCTCGGTGGCGATCAGACCGAGGTCACCGTGGACAGAATGATAGCCGAAATAGGAAAGGAAGGCGACCGTGATGACGGGAAGCACCAGACGACCGAATTTCCGTTCCTTGTGATGTCTCGTCCACATGCGAGCTAGTTCCTGAAACGCATTACCAGGATTTCAAAATCGCACATCTTGCTTAATCAATCGTTGATCTCGGGCAACTTGCGACACCCTGTCGGTTTGATTGCCCACTCATTTTTGCCCGCCTGCAAGGCCTCAATGCAGAACGGGCGACAACCGTTTCCGGTCGCCGCCCGCGCTTTGTCACATCATGGACCTCGACGGTCCCTTCAATCAGGCCTTCAGAACCGAGCGGCCGGCATATTTTGCCTGCGGGCCGAGCAGTTCCTCGATGCGGATCAGCTGGTTGTATTTGGCAATCCGGTCCGAACGCGACAGCGAGCCGGTCTTGATCTGCCCGCAATTGGTGGCAACGGCGAGATCGGCAATCGTCGAATCTTCCGTTTCGCCCGAGCGGTGCGACATGACGGCGGTGTAGCCGGCCTTGTGGGCGGTTTCCACGGCGTCGAGCGTTTCGGTGAGCGAACCGATCTGGTTGACCTTGACCAGGATGGAGTTGGCAACGCCCATCTTGATGCCGTCACGCAGGCGCGACGAGTTGGTGACGAAGAGATCGTCGCCGACCAGCTGCACCTTGGCGCCGATCTTGTCGGTCAGGTACTTCCAGCCGTCCCAATCGTCCTCGGCCATGCCGTCTTCGATGGAGATGATCGGATATTTGGCTGCAAGCTCGGCCAGATAATCGGCCATGGCTTCTGGCTCCAGCGTGCGGCCTTCGCCTTCCATGACGTATTTGCCGTCCTTGAAGAATTCGGTCGACGCGCAGTCGAGCGCCAGCTGCATGTCGTCGCCCGGACGATAACCGGCCTTTTCGATCGACTTCATGATGAAATCAAGCGCTTCCGGAGCACTCTTCAGGCCTGGTGCAAAACCGCCCTCATCACCGACATTGGTGTTGTGACCGCCGGCTGCCAGTTCCTTCTTCAGGACATGGAAGACTTCCGAACCCATGCGCACGGCGTCGCGGATGCTGTCTGCACCGACCGGCATGATCATGAATTCCTGGAAGTCGATCGGGTTGTCGGCATGGGCGCCGCCGTTGATGATGTTCATCATCGGCACCGGCAGAAGGCGGGCGTTCGGGCCACCGACATAACGGAAGAGCGGCAGGCCGGACGATTCGGCGGCAGCCTTGGCGACAGCCAGCGATACGCCGAGAATAGCATTTGCGCCGAGGCGCGACTTGTTGGGGGTGCCGTCCAGTTCGCACATCAGCGTGTCGATGAGGATCTGGTTTTCCGCATCATGGCCGCCGATGGCATCGAAGATCTCGCTGTTGACGGCTTCGACTGCCTTTTCGACACCCTTGCCGTGATAGCGCTTGCCGCCATCGCGCAGTTCCACCGCTTCATGGGCGCCCGTCGAGGCACCGGAAGGAACGGCCGCGCGGCCCATGCTGCCGTCTTCGAGATGAACGTCGACTTCGACGGTCGGGTTGCCGCGGCTGTCGAGAATTTCGCGCGCGATGATGTCGGTAATGGCTGTCATTGGCTATTCCTGCTGGTAAGTGCGTTGGAAATCAGCGTCTGTCTTAATCCAAGGTACAAAAATTACAATGGCAGGCATATGACAGCGATGCCGGTTTGCTGACGCCGTCTTCATGACGTGCGGCAACCGATCCTGGGCGCCAGGTTGCATTTTCAGGCATCAAATCCAATAAGTTGGGTCAACCTTTTAAAGGCTCATTTGCGTTTTGGTAAGAGCTGACGGGCATACTTGAGCTTGGCCTAATCTTGAGCTTGGGGGCGCAGGCGGGCCGTTCACCCCTCATCCAGCCGGGACCGTCCATGACACTTACAATATCGCGCAGTCTTCTCCTGTTTGGTCTGCTGGTTGGCACCGGCGTTACCGCCGCCATCGGCATTCAGAAACTTGCTTTCGATCGGTTGCGCGTGAACGGCCCGGTTTATGAGCAGATCGTCCACGGCAAGGATCTGGTGGCCGATATCCTGCCGCCGCCGATGTTTCTGGTGGAGGCCTATCTTCTGGCCACCGAAGGGGTCTATCACCCGGAGCTTGCTGATCAGAACCTCAAACGCATCGCGGGCCTGCGCAAGGATTACGAGGCGCGCAAGACCTATTGGGCCGGCTCCACGCTTGCTCCGCAGCTGCAGCAGCAACTGGCCGGCAAGGTGCAGCCGAGCGCGGAAAATTTCTGGACCATCCTCGATGGCGATTATACCCGCGCCATCTCCTCGGGTGATCCGCAGAGGGTTCGCTCGGCCGTCAATGCTCTGAAGGCGGCCTTCCAGGCCCACCGCGCCGATGTGGATGCGCTGGTCGCGGCGGCCAATGGCCAGCTATCGGCAGCCGAAAAACAGGCGGCGGAGGAAACCTTCACACAGAGCCTTGCCTCTTATATCGCCGCAGCCGCTGCCATGGGGCTTCTGATTGCAGGCCTCATTGCCATGAACCGGCGCGCCATAAAACCTCTTCGCGGCATGCGCGACTATATGAGCATCCTGGCCGGCGGCGATTATTCACGGCCCGTACCCTATGACGGACGCGGTGACGAAATCGGAGAAATGGCGGCGGCCGTGACAGTGTTTCGTGAAAACGCGCAGGAGCGGATCGCCGCACGGCGCCGGCAGGAAGAGGAGCGCGAGCGGGGCATGACCGCCGAACGGGCCGAACACGCCCGCCGCGCCGAGGAAGACGCCACCCGCGCCCGTGTGATCGAGGCCTTGAGCGCTGGCCTTGAACGGCTGGCCAAGGGTGATCTCACCACCCGGCTCTCGGTGCCCTTTTCCGCCGACTATGAAAAACTGCGGCGTGAATTTAATGCAAGCCTGCAGACGCTTGAGGAAACGCTGGGTGAAATCGGCGAGGCGATGCACGCCGTGCAGACGGGCGCCACCAGTATTGCCGGCGGCACCGACGCTCTGTCGCGGCGCACCGAAGAGCAGGCCTCCTCTCTGGAAGAAGCAGCCTCAGCACTTGCCGAGATCACCACCACCGTGCGCACGACCACAGAACGTGCGCGCGAGGCCAATAATCGCATGGTGCAGACGAGAACCAGTGCTGAAACCTCCAATGCCGTGGTGCGCGAGGCGGTGGATGCCATGGCAAAGATCGAGGGATCATCCACCCAGATCCGCCAGATCATCAGCGTGATCGACGAAATTGCCTTCCAGACCAACCTTCTGGCCCTCAATGCCGGCGTCGAGGCGGCCCGTGCCGGCGAAGCGGGCAAGGGGTTTGCCGTCGTGGCCCAGGAAGTGCGCGAGCTTGCCGGCCGTTCCGCCAGCGCCTCGCGAGAAATCCGCCAGCTGATCGACACCTCGTCAAAGCAGGTGGGCGCGGGCGTTGCCCTCGTCAATCGCACCGGCCTTTCGCTCGAAGATATCGAACGCCAGGTGCAGGCGGTGAACGACCTTATTGCGGCCATCGTGTCGGCAGCCGGTGAACAGTCCCATGCGCTGGCAGAGGTCAGCGAGGCGGTGAACCGGATGGACCAGGTGACTCAGCGCAATGCTTCGATGGCTGAAGAGACAAGTGCGGCCTGCGGCGATCTCAACGGCCATACCGCAACGCTTGGGCAGCATCTGTCCCGGTTTACGGTCGGCCAGCAAAAGGCAAGCCGTTACCGGATGGCGTCTTAAGGCACAAAACCGCCCGACACAGGCAGGTGATCAAGGGGCAGTGATCTGGCTGCCCCTTTTTCATTCAGGAATAAACTGCTTAGGACTTGGCGACGGCGTCGAGCGCCAGAAGCTTCTCCAGAAGCCGAGGCATGTCCTTCAGATAGACCATGTTTGGGCCGTCGCAGGGCGCATTGTCTGGATCCTGATGGGTCTCGATGAACACTCCCGCCACGCCAACGGCCACGGCTGCCCTTGCTAGCGTCTCGACAAACTGCCGCTCACCGCCAGACGTGTCGCCCTGCCCGCCCGGTTGCTGCACGGAATGCGTCGCATCGAAAATAACCGGCGCGCCCATCGCTGCCATGATCGGCAGCGAGCGCATGTCGGATACGAGTGTATTGTAGCCAAAAGAAGCGCCGCGCTCGCAGAGCAGCACATTCGGATTGCCGCTTTCCGTCAGCTTGGCCAGCACGTTCTTCATGTCCCAGGGCGCCAGGAACTGGCCCTTCTTGACGTTGATCACCCGACCGGTCCTGGCGGCCGCGATGAGGAGATCCGTCTGGCGGCTGAGAAAGGCCGGGATCTGCAGGATGTCCACCACGTCCGCCACCGCCGCGCACTGCTGCTCGGAATGGATGTCCGTCAGGACTGGAATACCCAGTTCACGCTTCAGGTCGGCAAAGACCTCGAGCCCTTTTTCCATCCCGATCCCGCGTTTGCTCGCCAGAGAAGATCTGTTCGCCTTGTCGAACGAGGATTTGTAGACCAGACCGATCCCGAGCTTGTCGCAAAGTTCCTTCAGCGTGCCGGCCACCATGAAGGCATGGTCTCGGCTTTCCATCTCGCAGGCACCAGCAATCAGCGACAGGCGGCCGGTGTTTGAAAAAACGACGCGGGCCGAACCCTCGCCGACGGATACCTCTGCATTGGCTGTGACGGCCATGATCACTCCTCAAACACGAAAGCAGCGCCCTGACCGGGGGCTGCGGCAACGACGATGCGCGTGCCTCTTTTCTTAAAGGCCACGTCATTAGCAGCAAGGCAATCTGCTGTCACGGCAAGATCAGAGGTGGCAAACAACACTGCGGCGCCGCAAAGCCCGCCGGCTGACGGGGAGAGATCAATGCCGAGTTCGTCCGCAACACCCTGCCGCGACGACAGCACAACACGTCCATTCTGCGCCTGAAAGACATAACCCGAGGCATCCGCGACCGATTTGGTTTCCAATATAGTCTCGAGAACCGCCAGCGCCGCGGTCAGATCATCTGCGGCAAGCCACACGCCGCGCAGCCCGACCACGCCGTTTTGATGCCGCTCCAGATGCGCCCGGTCGGCCGGCAACGGATTAAGCCGCTCGCAGGCGAACAGAAGAAATTCGGGAGATCCGGGTTCGGCGAAGGCCAGCCTGAAGCGCGCGATCACCTCATGCCCGTCCGCCGTCAGCGCCGCCCGGGAAAATTCGAGGATCTTGCCGGCGGAGAGACCCGCTGCGACAAACCGCGCGTGGTCTCCATCGGCATCCGGCGAAGCGACCACCAGACCGGAAAACCCATCGTCCCCGCAGGCGGCTCGGAAGGCGAGATCTCGCCCGGTAAAGACGTTGCCCTCTCCTGCCGTGCGTTCGGCGACCGCGCGGTCACCGATCGCCAATGGCTCCAGATACAGACCATCGGAGAGAAACACGCAGGCATTCTGCGTCCCGAACGGATGGTGCGCATCCGGCGCCACGGCAAAGCCAAGCGTAGCCAGCCGCTGGCGCGCTACTGCCAGCGTGCGGACCGGCATGACAAGATGATCGAGCGGGCGGGCCATGATTCTCTCCTTCAACAATGCGGGCGGCAGTTTAACGCCGGATAAGCGCTTGAATATCCCGCACGCTCCCCGCAATCGGTGTTTTATCCCCGGCTTTTGAGGGCTTGCGGAACACATATGGAACATATAGTGTATGTTCTGGATTTGTTTCCACTTCGAGGTTGTCTTCATGCTCACACGCAAACAGCAGGAACTGCTCCTGTTTATTCACGAACGGATGAAGGAATCCGGTGTACCGCCCTCCTTCGACGAGATGAAGGATGCCCTCGATCTGGCGTCGAAATCGGGCATCCACCGCCTGATCACCGCGCTCGAGGAGCGTGGCTTCATTCGACGCCTGCCGAACAGGGCGCGCGCGCTTGAGGTGATCAAGCTGCCGGAATCCTATTCGCCGCCGGCCCAGCCGCGTCGCGGGTTTTCGCCCAGCGTCATCGAAGGCAGCCTTGGCAAGCAGCCGCCGGCGCGCGCTACACCGCCATCGCCGCCGGTTGAGGAATATACCGGCTCTGCCACCGTTCCCGTCATGGGGCGTATTGCTGCCGGCGTGCCGATCTCGGCCATCCAGAACAATACCCATGCCATCAGCGTGCCGATCGAGATGCTGGGCACCGGCGAGCATTACGCGCTGGAGGTAAAGGGCGACTCGATGATCGAAGCCGGCATCATGGATGGCGACACGGTGATCATCCGCAATGGCAGCACGGCGACGCCCGGTGATATCGTCGTGGCGCTTGTCGATGACGAGGAAGCGACGTTGAAGCGCTTTCGCCGCAAGGGCGCCTCGATTGCGCTTGAAGCGGCCAACCCCGCTTACGAGACCCGCATTTTCGGGCCGGATCGGGTCAAGATCCAGGGCAAGCTCGTCGGCCTTATCCGCCGTTACCACTAAGCAGTTCGACAACCGGTTGCGGCAGCGTTTCGTCAAAGATGCGCTGCCGCCAATGATAGGTTCGGTGGATGCTCCAGGGGCGTTTGTTGCCGATGCTTGCGCCGGTTGCCTGCCAGTCCAGGCGGCGGGTGCTTCCGGCAAATCGCACTTCAAGGGCTCCTGTTTTGCGTAGCGTCGTCAGAGTGAGCATCAGCGCGCCGGAGCGGCAGGTTTCGAATCGAGCACGGGCGGCAATCACGATGTCGGCCCTATCGCAGGCGGTTCCCGCATAACGCGGGTCGTCGATGGTGGCGATTCGCACCTTTTCCAGCGAACGGGCAAAACAGCCGAGACCGGCAATGCAGGTGAATTGACCGGGAGGAGCGCTGGTCATGGCTTTGTCCATGGCAGTGGCGGCCTCTCGCAACTCCTGTTTGGTCAAGGGTGGACTTGGTGGCTTTCGGGGGGATGCGCCTGTCTCGGTTCGGGCAGAGCTTAAGTGAAACGCGTCAGCATCTGATGGGCTTGGCTTGTGTCCTTCCTCGGGAACGACCGCGCGGATGTCTGTGGCGATCTCTGATTCGGGCGTGTCTGCATCGGCTCCCGTTTCTCGGCTGTGCGCTGCATCGGCGCCGGGCTGTGCATGAGCGCTCTTCGAGGTGCCGGAGGACAAGTCTTGCGTCTTTGCCGCGGTGTTGCGGCGGGGCATGATCGGCGCAAGGGTCCTGTCGATGATCAGCGCATTCTGCCACTGGCGATAGATGAAATCGGGCGGTGTCCGGCGGTTGGTGGCGGCCGTCTGTCCGTCGATGAGGGCGACGAGGCTTGCATCTTGCGAAACCAGCAGGCTTGGCCGTGCGGCATCGTCAGGCCAGAACGGCAAAATGAGTGCTGCCGCCATGACCGGCAGGCCGAGCAGTTTTAGCCGTGTGCGCAGGAGGACCAGAAGCAGAAAGCCGAGCGAGGCTATGGGCAGGAACCAGCCATGCTGTCGCCCAACCGGGGCGTCTCCTCCCCACCCCGCCACCGTCTCGGCAACGGAGATGACCAGCTCAACGCCAAAGCCCATCAGCTTCAGGAACGGC
>JAIXTO010000170.1 GCA_027483885.1 Rhizobiaceae bacterium | reverse complement strand
CTGGTGCGACGGCATGGAAGTTTCGCAGTTCACGTATTTCCAGCAGGTCTGCGGCATCGAATGCTCGCCGGTTGCGGGCGAACTGACCTATGGTCTGGAACGTCTGGCCATGTATGTGCAGGGTGTCGACAATGTCTACGATCTCAATTTCAACGGCCGCGAGGGCGAGGAAAAGATTTCCTATGGCGACGTCTTCCTGCAGGCCGAGCAGGAATATTCGCGGCACAATTTCGAATATGCCAATACGGACATGCTGCTGCGCCATTTCGAGGATGCCGAGCGCGAATGCGCGGCTTTGCTAGCCTTCGGTGCCCCCGGCGACAACGCCAACCAGCGCCTGCACAAATGCGTCTTCCCCGCCTATGACCAGTGCATCAAGGCCTCGCACGTGTTCAACCTCCTGGATGCCCGCGGCGTGATTTCCGTGACTGAGCGCCAGAGCTACATTTTGCGCGTGCGCACGCTCGCCAAGGCTTGCGGCGAAGCGTTTCTGTTGACTGATGCCGGCGGTGTGAACATTGACAGGGTGGCCTGACGAAAGCCAGCGGAGCGATCCGATGCTGCTGCCATGGCGTCTTGCGCAGTAGAGGGGCCGGACATAATGTACTCTGGGTTGTTTTGGGGGTATTATTATGAAGGTTGGCCGTAAGCTTTTCATCGCCGCATCGATCATTGCAACTTTTGCCACGGCACAGGCAGCGCGTGCCGAAACATCCGAATGGATGTCAGGCGAAGTCGTCTTCAAATATGCAGACAAGCTTGCTGATCAGGGGCTGATCGTTACCAAGATGGAGTGCAAAGACAGTGGCGCGCGGGGACTTGGTGTTGAAAGCGCCCTTGTCCGCCTGCACTATACCCAAAATACCAAGAACCTCCATTGGCGGATCGACGGCTGGAACAATCTGGAAGCGAACAAGAAATTCTGGGCCTCGAAGGGGTATAGCCTCGCATCTTACACGACTTTCATTCGTGAGAAGTCGCGATTGAAGCTGTTCTGCACCGTCTATAACAGATGAGAGGCGCAGCGCCGTTGGCCGAATATGTCGCAGTCGGCAATTGCAGACCGAGCAACGGAGACGATGCCATGGAAATCGGCTGATCCCACTCGTATCGCATCATGACTTTGAGATCCGGGCAGGCTAACGTGCGGCCACTTCAGCTGGGGAGCCTGCCTGACATGTTCACGACACTTGCCATTCTGGCCGCAATCGGGGCCTATCTCGTCTTCATCTATAACGGCCTTGTTTCGGCGCGTCAGATGGTGGGGTAGGCTTGGTCCCACATCGATGCCCACCTGAAACGCCGCGACGACCTGATCCCGAACCTGATCGAGACGGTGAAGGGTTATTTCCTCCAATCCGGTTGCCAGCCGCTTCGGTTTCCTGAAGAAGCCTTATTTCGAAATCACCAACGATGCCGACCGGGTTGTGCCCGCCGTCAAGTTCAGTTAAGCGCCTTGCCGCGCCATTCGAGACCGACATGACCGCCACCGACAGACTGACCATTCATCCGACCGCAACGCCGTTGACCGGCAAGGTAAGCCCGCCCGGCTCCAAGTCCATAACCAACCGTGCGCTTTTGCTGGCGGGCCTTGCCAAGGGCACGAGCACGCTCACCGGCGCGCTGAAAAGCGATGACACCCGCTATATGGCGGAAGCCCTGCGGGCGATGGGCGTTTCCGTCGAAGAGCCGGATGCAACCACCTTTGTCGTCACCAGCAGCGGCGCTCTGAAGGCTCCGGAAAAGCCGCTTTTCCTCGGCAATGCCGGCACTGCGACGCGCTTCTTGACGGCTGCACTGGCGCTCGGCCATGGTCGTTATGTCGTTGATGGCGATCAGCACATGCGCAAGCGTCCGATCAAGCCTTTGGTCGATGCCTTGCAGTCGCTTGGTGTTGCCGCAGACGCCCCGACCGGCTGCCCGCCGGTTACCATAGATGCCACGGGCACCTTTTCGTCAAACCGGGTGGTGATCGATGCCGGGCTTTCCAGTCAGTATGTCTCGGCGCTGCTGATGGCAGCTGCCTGCGGCGCGCAGCCGTTCGAGATCGAGCTTGCCGGTGCTGACATCGGCGCTCGCGGCTATATCGACCTGACGCTTGCCGCTATGCGCGCCTTCGGTGCCGATGTTGCGCAGCCGTCGCCCTCGGTCTGGCGCATCGCGCCGACCGGCTATACGGCCACCGATTTCCATATCGAGCCGGACGCGTCGGCCGCCACCTATATCTGGGGTGCCGAAGTGCTCACCGGCGGCCGCATCGACATCGGCACACCGGCCGACGCCTTCACCCAGCCGGATGCGAAAGCCCATGCGGTCATCGCCTCCTTCCCGCATATGCCGGCCGTCATCGATGGCAGCCAGATGCAGGATGCGATCCCGACCATTGCCGTGCTTGCCGCGTTTAACGAAACGCCGGTGCGTTTTGTCGGCATCGCCAACCTGCGCGTCAAGGAATGCGACCGCATCCGGGCGCTGTCGACGGGCCTCAACGCAATCCGGGAAGGGCTTGCGACCGAGGAAGGCGATGATCTCGTCGTCGCCTCCGATCCGGGGCTTGCCGGCCAGCACCTGCCGGCAAACATCGATACCTTTGCCGATCACCGCATCGCCATGAGCTTTGCGCTCGCCGGCCTGAAGATCGAGGGCATCACCATTCTTGATCCCGATTGTGTGGGCAAAACCTATCCCGGCTACTGGGATGCGCTGGCCTCGCTCGGGGTTGGGTTGGAGCGGGATTGAGGGCGCGGACGGGCTCACTTTGGTGGTGTCGCACCGGCTCTGGGCGGGCCCATCGATTTTCGCGATTGTGCGAGGGGCTGAATCTTTGCTAGCAGGTGCCCCAAGCTTTTTATGATCCCACCCCGGACCTCGTGTCCGCCCCTCCGGCAACGGAGGGTGAGGAAAGAGACCATGCCTGCTTGCGGGCGAAGGAAATGAACCATGCCTGATCTTCTGCTCGAACTTCGCTCCGAGGAAATTCCTGCCCGCATGCAGCGCAAGGCGGCAGGCGACCTCAAAAAGCTCGTCACCGATGCGCTGGTGGATCAGGGGCTGACCTATGAGGGTGCCCGCGAATACTGGACACCGCGCCGGCTGACGCTCGATATCCGCGGCCTCAACGCCCGCTCGGCCGACCAGCGCGAAGAAATCAAGGGCCCCTCCACCAAGGCACCGGAACAGGCCGTGCAGGGCTTTTTGCGCAAGGCGGGCCTCACGGATGTATCTGAGGCAAAGATCGTCTCCGATCCGAAGAAGGGCGATTTTTATGTCGCCGTCATCGCAAAGCCCGGCCGTCCGGCGGAAGAGATCATTGCCGACGTGATGCCCGGCATCATCCGCACGTTCCCGTGGCCGGTCACCATGCGCTCGGGTTCGGCTTCCATGCCGAAGGGCATGCGGTTCGGCGGCATCGAGGGCAAGGGGTCGGAAAGCCTGCGCTGGGTGCGCCCGCTGCAATCCATCCTCTGCGTCTTCGGTCCGGAGCATGACGAAACGCAGGTGGTGGATTTCGAGGTGGATGGCATCAAGGCCGCCAACATCACCTATGGCCACCGCTTTCATGCGCCCGATGCCATCAAGGTGCGCCGCTTCGATGATTACGTGACGAGCCTTGAAAAGGCGAAGGTCATGCTGGATGCCGAGCGCCGCAAGGACGTGATCCTGCACGATGCGCGCGATCTCGCCTTTGCAAGCGGCCTGGATCTTGTGGAAGACGAAGGTCTTCTCGAAGAAGTCTCCGGCCTTGTCGAATGGCCGCATGTGCTGATGGGCTCGTTCGAGGAAGACTATCTGGCAATCCCCGCCGAAATCATCCGCCTCACCATCAAGACCAACCAAAAATGTTTCGTCACCCGCCGCCAAGGCGATGAAGGTCTGTCGAACCGTTTTATCCTCGTCTCCAATATCGAGGCGAAGGATGGCGGGGCGGAAATCATTCATGGCAATGGCAAGGTCGTGCGTGCGCGCCTGTCGGATGCCAAACATTTCTGGACCCGCGACCAGAGCGACCTGCCAGACCTTGAAACGCTAAAGGCGTCTGCCGAAAAATTCGGTCTCGACCTTAAAAAGCCGCTCGACCAGCGCATGGCCAAGCTCGATGCGCTGAACGTGACCTTCCACGCCAAGCTCGGCACGCAAGGCGCGCGCGTGGCGCGCATCCGGGAGCTGGCTGCCGAGCTTGCCCCGCTCGTCGGTGCCGATCCGGCACTGGTGGACCGCGCCGTGGTGCTCGCCAAAGCCGATCTTCGCACCGAAGCGGTTGGCGAGTTTCCCGAACTGCAGGGCCTGATGGGCCGCAAATATGCGGCTCTGCAGGGTGAGCCGGCCGATGTTGCCGCCGCCATCGAGGATCATTACAAGCCGCAAGGCCCGTCCGACCGCCTGCCGGAAGGCGCGGTGGGCCTCACCGTGGCGCTGGCCGACAAGCTCGATACGCTGACCGGCTTCTGGGCGATCGATGAAAAGCCGACCGGTTCCAAGGACCCCTACGCGCTGCGCCGTGCAGCGCTCGGCGTCGTGCGCATCATCATGGAACGCAAGGTGCGGCTGCGGCTGCTTGCTATCATCAAGGACAGCGATCTCCTCTCCTTCTTCCACGACCGCCTGAAGGTCTATCTCCGCGATATGGGCGCTCGCCACGATCTGATCGATGCGGTGCTGACGCCGGCTGCCGACGATCTGCTGCTCGTGGCTCGCCGCGTCGAGGCGCTCACCGCCTTCATCACCTCCGAAGATGGCAAGAACCTGCTTTCCGGCACCAAGCGCGCCACGCAGCTTCTGGCGGCGGAAGAAAAGAAGGGCGCGGTTATCGCCGATGGCGTCTCCGACGAACTTCTGGTTCTGGACGCTGAAAAGGCGCTCTATACCGCCGTGCGCGCCGCCTCCGCCGAAGCGTCCGACGCCATCGTCCAGGAAGATTTCCGGTCCGCCATGCAGGCGCTGTCAAACTTGCGCGGCCCGGTCGATACCTTCTTCGAGGATGTTCTCGTCAACGACGAAAACCCGGAAATCCGCGCCAACCGCCTCGCCCTGCTTTACGCGGTGCGGGAAGCCACCGGCACGGTCGCGGATTTTTCGAAGATCGCGGGATGATTGCTGAAGGCCCTGCTTCGGCGGGGCCTTTGCATCTGCCTTCCAGTTTTCGGCTCCCTGGGCTAGAGTGAACCCATCAGTTCAGTGTTGGACGCTTCCCATGAACAAGCCCTTCTCGATCCTTCTCGATACACCGCTCGACCGCTTCGTCGATGAGCAGGTCGAAAGCGGCCGCTTTTCCTCGCCGCAGCAAGTCGTGGAAGCGGGGCTCCGGCTGCTGGAGGAAGAGCAGGCGAAGCTGGAAGGCTTGCGCGATGCGCTGATCGAGGGTGAGAACAGTGGCCCTTCGGTGCCCTTCGATCCTAAAGAGCTGATGGATTTGGCAGGGGAGAGATGGAAATCTCGTGGCTAAGGTCCGGCTTCGTCCCGCGGCCCGAAACGATTTCCTCGACATTGGCGATGAGACGCGAGATCGATGGTCGAAAGCCCAGGCAGAGCGCTATCTGAAAGAGATCCTTGAGGTGATTGCCGAGATCGGCCGTCATCCATTCGCAGGTGGCGCAGTGGACTGGGTGCGTCCGGGTTATCGGCGAAGGAGAGCCGGTTCTCACCTGATCTTCTATGTCATCTCTGAGGACGATCTGGTCGAAGTGGTCCGCATTCTTCATGAACGATCCGACATCCCGCGCCGATTGGACGTGTAAGACCATGCCCGCCAAAATCCTCGTCAGTGCCTGCCTTCTCGGCCAGCCTGTCCGTTATGACGGCAAGGGAAAGCTGCTGTCCCATGCGGCCCTTGCGCGTCTGAAGGAGGAGGGGCGGGTGGTCGCGTTCTGCCCGGAGCTGGCGGGCGGCATGAGCGTGCCGCGGCCGCCGGCGGAAATCGAGGCGGGTCTGACGGGCGAGGATGTGCTTTTGGGGCGCGCGAGGGTGCTGGAAGTGACCGGCGGCGATGTCACGGCGGCTTTCGTGGCCGGTGCGCAGAAGGCGCTGGCGGTTGCGCTTGAAAATCACTGCCGCCACGCGCTTCTCATCGATGGCAGCCCGTCCTGCGGCTCGATCTCCATCTATGACGGAGCCTTTGCCGGGCGCCGGCATGCGGGATCGGGCGTTACGGCGGCCCTGTTGCGCCAGAACGGCATAACCGTTTTTGCCGGCCATGAGATCGACCGGTTGATGGCGGAACTGTACATTACCGACTGAACGCGAAACGCCGGCCACGGGGGCCGGCGTTGTCTGCGTGTGCAAAGCAATTCCAACGTCCGAAATTGCGTCAAGACAAAGCGTCAAGATCAGCTGGCGCGGCGCATCTTCTGACCCATGCCCTGCAGGTTTCCGGCGGCATCGCGCACGTCACCGGTGCGGAAGCTGCGGATGAGGTCCAGAAGATCGCCGGTGTCATTGGCGAGAACTTCGGCAGAAGCCGTCGTTTCCTCGGCCATGGCGGCGTTCTGCTGGGTGGCGCTGTCCAGCTGGTTCAGCGCTGCCGAGATGGAACGCAGCGTCGTATCCTGCTCCTGGGCGCTGTGCGAGATTTTGCCGACGATGTCGTTGGCGCCCTCGATCTGGTTGGAAATGCGCTTCAGAGCCTCGCCCGCCTGGGCAACAAGCTGCACGCCCTGTTCCACCTGGCCAGACGAGCGGGAAATCTGTGCCTTGATCTCCTTGGCGGCGGCCGCCGAGCGCTGGGCAAGCTCGCGTACTTCCTGGGCAACGACGGCAAAACCCTTGCCGCTTTCGCCGGCACGGGCAGCTTCCACACCGGCATTCAGTGCAAGCAGGTTGGTCTGGAAGGCGATCTCGTCGATCACCCCGATGATCTTGGTGATCTCGGACGAGGACTGCTCGATGCCGCTCATGGCGCCGATGGCCTGTTCCACGATGCTGTCGCTCTGGCGCGCTTCGGTGCTGATCGTTTTGACGCGCTGGGCCGCTTCACGGGCACCATCTGCCGTCTGGCGCACGGCAACCGTCAACTCGTCGAGCGCTGCCGATGTTTCCTCAAGGTTTGCCGCCTGGCGTTCGGTGCGCTGGGCAAGCTCGCTGGAGGCGCGGCGGATCTCTTCCTTGGAGACGCCGATATCGTTGCCCTTCAGGTTGACGCGGGACATGGCCTGCTCGAGGCGTGACAGCGCCTCGTTGAAGTTCTGGCGCAGGCCTTCGTATTTGGGTCCGATATCATCGCAGCGGATGGTGAGGTCGCCATCGGCCAGCTGTTCGAGCGCTTTGCCGATCGTTGCCACCACATGCGCCTGCTGCTCGGCATCGACGCGCTGCGAGGAGATATTGCGCTGGCGCTCGGCATCCAGTTCCTGCTCCTGCGCCTTCTGGCGCTCGGCCATCGCATGACGCTCGCGGATCTTCTGCTGAAGCGCCTGCGTCGCCTTGGCCATCATGCCCACCTCGTTGCCCATGTCGGTGTGCGGAATGGTTTTTGACGTGTCTTCGTCGGCAACGGCACCGAGCGCCGCGTGGATGGCGCTGAGTGGCCCGGTGATGCCGCGAATGACGAAGAAGGCGCCGGTAATCGCCATCAGGAAGAGGACAAGCGACCCGCCGACCGTCTTGATGATGTTGTCGCGCACTTCTGCCCTGAGGTCATCGGTATAGAGACCGGTCACGACAACGGTCTGCCACGGCTCGAAAGACTTGCCGTAGGCAGCTTTGGGGTAGCTGTAGTCGTTCGGATCCTTGCCGGGCTTCGGGCCAATGAATTCGACGTAACCGCCGCCGGCGCGACCCAGCTTGACGAGATCGTCGCGATACATGTTGCCGTTCGGGTCGCCCTTGCCCTTGTTGCTCTTGCCGACGCTTGGGGACGTCGGGTGGAAGAGCAGAACGACATCATAGTCGTAACCGAAGAAATATCCGTCCGGCTGAAACTTCATCTTGTTGAGAAGGGCATAGGCACGCTTTTGCGCGTCTTCCTTGGTGAACTCTCCGGCGGTGGCGCGGTCATTGAAATCACTCATGACCGAAATCGCCGTTTCCACCTGCGTGCGCAGCATCTCGTAGCGCTCGCGGTAGATGGCAGTCGTCGAGGACTTGATCTGGAAGAATGTAATCGCTGCAAACACCACCATCATGGCGCCCACCAGCAGGAACAGCTGGGTGGATATCTTCATGTTCTTCATTGGTACCACCGCCATTGGGGTTGTCGCCGAAGGTCCATGAATCGGAGGGCGACAACTTGTTTCGTTATCGCGCTCCTGCGCTTGACGGGCACTATACCATGCCCCGCTTCTGGTTTTAGCGTTTAACTATAAATAAAACTCTAATCTTGGCTGGAAGTGATCTGGTCCGGTGCAGTGTTTTCTCAAGCAAGTGCATGATGATCTGACAGGTTATCCCATTTTCGCCGGTGGGCGGAGCAGTATGTCAGCGGGTTGGGCGCAGCGCCACGCCGGAAAAATCGGGAGGGCTTCGCAAAGGCTGCGAAGGGACTGAAGCCGATGTGCCCGAGTGCGCGCCGGCCGGTTCCGGCGGCAGTGCGGAGGTGGTGCTGTTGTCGACCGGATCCTGCGGCTCTAGCGCATGGCCCACACCGGTCGGCTCGGCGCGAAGAACCAGCGCCTGCTCCTCCCGGTCGATCCAGACGGGGTTCACGCTGACGAAGGTCACCGGCGAGCCGCCCATCCAGGCTTCGGTGCGCATCAGCACCGGTTTTCCATCTCGCTCTCCAAGCGTCAGGATCTGCTCGCCCGTCGCCAGATGTGATGGTGCGGCAACCGAAGGGGCGGGCGCAACGAGGGGTTTGCAGGTGGGGCAACCAAGCGAAACGATGCTGGCCGGCTCTGCCACCACCTGCGGCGCAATCTTTTCGATGGACGCGGCGGCCGCAGGCGATGCGGCAAACGTCATCATCAGCAGCAGGGCAGGGTTCGGCATGCGCGCTTGTCCTCGATCATTCGAGGCAAGGCTAGCGCCGTTTCCTTTCCAAGCGGTCAGGGGACAAGGTTAATGCTTTGTAAACACCGGCTGCGCGGGCTCAGGCGTCCCGGCCGATGGCACGCCAGCCGATGTCGCGGCGGCAAAAGCCGTTGTCCCATTCCACGGCATCCACCAGCGCATAGGCCCGCGCCTGCGCGTCCGCGACCGTCGTGCCAAGGCCTGTGAGGTTGAGCACGCGTCCGCCGGTTGCGACCAGTTTGCCATCCTGCAGCGCCGTGCCCGCATGAAACACCTTTGCGCCGTCCGTGTCCTGCGGAAGTGCTGCAATCGGCGTGGCTTTGTCATAAGCGCCGGGATAACCCTTCGATGCCATCACCACGGTCAGCGCGGCCTCGTCATGCCAGTCGGCGCTCACCTGATCCAGCGTGCCGGTTGATGCCGCATAAAGGATCGGCAGAAGATCGCTTTTCAGCCGCATCATCAGCACCTGCGTTTCCGGATCCCCGAAGCGCACGTTGTATTCAATGAGTTCGGGGCCTTTTGCGGTGATCATCAGGCCGGCGAAAAACACGCCGGTAAACGGCATGCCGCTGTCGGCCATGCCTGATATCGTCGGCTGGATGATGTCTTGCATGGTGCGTTCCACCATGTCCGGCGTCATCACCGGAGCCGGCGAATAGGCGCCCATGCCGCCGGTGTTCGGCCCTGTGTCGCCATCGCCCACGCGCTTGTGGTCCTGCGCGGTCGCCAGCGCCAGCGCGGTTTTGCCATCGGACAGGCAGAAGAAGCTTGCCTCTTCGCCATCCAGATAGGCTTCCACCACCACTTCGGCACCGGCTGCGCCGAAGGCGCCGGCAAAGCAGTCGTCGACGGCGAAAAGTGCCTCATCCAGCGTCATCGCAACCGTCACGCCCTTGCCGGCGGCAAGGCCGTCTGCCTTCACGACAATGGGCGCACCCTGTTCCCGAATATAGGCCTTTGCCGGTTCTGCCGCGGTAAAACGCTGGTAGGCGCCGGTCGGAATATTGTAACGGGCGCAGATATCCTTGGTGAACCCCTTGGACCCCTCCAGCTGGGCGGCAGCCTTCGAGGGGCCGAACACGACAAAACCGGCGTCGCGCAGATCATCGGCCAAACCCGCGACCAGTGGCGCTTCCGGGCCGACGACGATGAAGTCGATATCCTTGTCACGGCAGAAGGTGATGACGGCGGCGTGGTCTTCGACGGCAAGCGCCACCAGCTCGGCTTCCTCGGCCATGCCGGGATTGCCGGGGGCGGCGTAAAGTTTTGTCATGAGGGGCGATTGCGCCAGTTTCCAGGCCAGCGCATGCTCGCGGCCACCGGATCCGATCAGAAGAACCTTCACTATCGCCCCCTTAAAAGGTCAAAGAGTAAGCCTGCGCGGTTAAGGGGAGCGGGGGGAAAGGTCAAGGCTTTTGGCCGTTTGCACATGGTCTTCGCCCGACCATGCAGCCAGATCCTGTGGAATCGCCCCCGCCGGCGTTGCCTTGCCACGATCTGTCGTTATGGTCGCGCCCGAACAACAAAGAGAAGATGCCCATGGCCGCCGACATCAGATCCATCGCCGCAACCATTGCCCAGGAAATCAACGCACGGCCCGATCAGGCCGTTGCCGCCATCGGGCTTCTGGACGAGGGATCGACGGTGCCGTTTATCGCGCGTTACCGAAAAGAGGTGACGGGCGGGCTCGATGATACGCAGCTGCGTAATCTCGCCGAACGTCTGGTTTATCTGCGCGAGCTGGAAGCGCGCCGCTCGACCATCGTCGATTCGATCGGTTCCCAGGGCAAGATGACCGACGAGCTGTCGCTAAAAATTGCCCGCGCCACGACCAAGGCCGAGCTGGAAGACCTGTATCTGCCGTTCAAGCCCAAGCGCCGCACCAAGGCGGAAATCGCCCGCGAACGCGGCCTGCAGCCGCTCGCCGATGCGATTTGGGCCAACCGCGCCGCCGATCCGCAGCAGCTGGCCGCCGCTTACGTCACGGCTGACGTGGCCGATGTGAAGGCAGCGCTCGAAGGCGCGCGCGATATCGTGGCCGAAACCATCACCGAAAATGCCGACCTGCTGAAAACGCTGCGCCAGTATCTGCGCGACAACGCGCTGCTGCGCGCCAAGGTGGTCGATGGCAAGCAGGAGGCCGGCGCCAAGTTTTCCGACTATTTCGATCATAGCGAACGCTGGTCCGGCACGCCCGGCCACCGGGCGCTCGCCATGCTGCGCGGCTGGAACGAAGAGTTTCTGACGCTGACCATCGAAGTGGATCAGGACGATCCGTCGCCGGTGAAGCCCGTGCAGCGCAAGATCGCTTTTGCCTTCGGGATCGGTGAAAAGGGTCCGGCCGACCGCTGGCTGATGGATGTCGCCGGCTGGACGTGGCGGGTCAAGCTTTCCATGTCGCTGTCGCTCGACCTGATGCGCGAATTGCGCGAGCGTTCGGAAGAAGAGGCGATCCGCGTTTTTGCCCGCAACCTCAAGGATCTTTTGCTCGCCGCTCCCGCCGGCTCGCGCGCCACGATGGGCCTTGATCCGGGCATCCGCACCGGCGTCAAGGTGGCGGTGGTCGATGGCACCGGCAAGGTGCTGGAGACCTCGACCGTTTATCCGTTCCCGCCAAGGAACGACATTCGCGGCACGCAAGCCGAGCTGGCAAGCCTCATCCGCAAGCACAATGTCGATTTGATCTCCATCGGCAACGGAACCGGCAGCCGCGAGACGGAAAAGCTGGTGGCGGACATGCTGACGCAGCTTCCGGCGACCGCCAAGAAGCCGACCAAGGTCATCGTGTCGGAGGCGGGCGCGTCGGTCTATTCGGCCTCGGAACTGGCGGCGCTGGAATTTCCGAACCTCGACGTCTCCCTGCGCGGTGCCGTCTCGATTGCCCGTCGCCTGCAGGATCCGCTGGCGGAGCTGGTCAAGATCGAGCCAAAATCTATCGGCGTCGGCCAGTACCAGCACGATGTCGACCAGCAAAAGCTGTCGCGCTCGCTGGATGCCGTGGTGGAAGATGCGGTGAACGCCGTCGGCGTCGATTTAAACACCGCGTCCTCGCCGCTTCTGGCGCGTGTCGCCGGTCTTTCCCGCGGCATTGCGGATGCCATCGTTTCGCACCGCGACCAGAACGGGCCGTTTGCCAGCCGCAAGGAATTGTTGAAGGTGGCGCGTCTTGGCGCGCGCACGTTTGAGCAGTGCGCCGGCTTCTTGCGCATTCCCGATGGCAAGGAACCGCTCGATGCCTCCGCCGTCCACCCGGAAGCTTATGGCGTGGCGAAAAAGATCGTCGCCGCCTGCGGGCGCGACCTCCGTTCGCTGATGGGTGACAGTGCGGCCCTGAAACAGCTCGATCCGCGCCAGTTCATCGACGACACGTTTGGTCTGCCGACGGTAAAGGATATTCTGGCCGAACTGGAAAAACCCGGCCGAGACCCGCGCCCCAGCTTCAAGACCGCGACCTTTGCGGACGGCATCGACGAGATCACCGACCTCAAGCCCGGCATGACGCTGGAGGGGACCGTCACCAATGTTGCCGCCTTCGGCGCCTTCGTCGATATCGGCGTGCATCAGGACGGGCTTGTCCACGTCTCGCAGCTTGCCGACCGTTTCGTGAAGGATCCGCATGAGGTGGTCAAAGCCGGCGATGTGGTGAAGGTGCGCGTGGTGGAGGTGGACGTGAAGCGCAAGCGCATCGCACTGACCATGCGCAAAGATGGCGGCGAGGCGGAGGCGCCGTCGATGCGCGAGCCTCGCGGGCCGGGCAATGCCATGCGCCACGCCAATGCCAAGCCGGCAAAGGCTGAGACCTCCCAGCTGGGCGGTCTGGGTGCTGCCCTTGCGGAAGCCATGAAAAAGCGCTGAGGCTTTTCGTCACGATCCCAGGTGGACAAAACGTGCGGCTGCCGAACCCGGTTCGGCGGCCTGCCGCATTGCGGCAGGTTGGGGCAGATTTTCTTGGCTTCTGACAAGATCTGTCTCAGGTTCTTCCGCATGGGGCCGTTGTACGTCGCCGGAACGCTGGAAATGCGAAACCCCACTCAACCCGCAATCACCACAACCACCCTTGCGTGACAATCCACCCGATTGCTTTTGGCGGTAAAGCTTTTAGAAGTTTGAGCCATGAGCACGACATCTGATCTTTCCGGCCGCGTGGCCGATGCCCCCTCCGATAACTGGGTTTACCGGTTCCTGCCGCGCGCGCTTTGGCCTTATGCGCAGCTTGCCCGCTGGGACAGGCCGATCGGCTGGCAGTTATTGATGTGGCCGTGCTTCTGGTCGGCAGCGTTGGCCGCCAATGCCGATGCGGCACCGGATGGCGGGTTTTCGCTGGAACTGAAGCTTGCGCATCTCTTTCTGTTCTTCGTCGGTTCGGTTGCCATGCGCGGCGCCGGCTGCACCTATAACGATCTGGTCGACCACAGAATCGACAGCGAAGTGGCCCGCACGCGCTCGCGTCCGCTGCCCTCGGGGCGCGCCACGCGGCTTCAGGCGAAGATTTTTATTCTGCTGCAGGCGCTGGTCGGGCTCGTCGTGCTGTTGCAGTTCAACACCTTCACCATCCTTTTGGGCTTTGCCTCGCTGCTGGTGGTGGTGATCTATCCGTTTGCCAAGCGTTTTACCGACTGGCCGCAGTTCTTTCTCGGCCTTGCGTTTTCCTGGGGTGCGCTGATGGGCTGGGCGGGCGTCTTTGCAAGCCTCTCCTGGGCGCCGATCTGGCTTTATCTCGCCGCCATCGCCTGGACTGTCGGTTACGACACCATCTATGCCCATCAGGACAAGGAGGACGATGCGCTGGTCGGCGTTCGCTCCACCGCGCGCCTGTTTGCCGAAAACACCAAGGCGTGGCTCTCCGGCATTTACGCTCTGGCGCTGGTGTTCCTGTTGTTTGCCTTCATGGCGGCGCATGTCAGCGTTCTCGGTTATATCGGGCTTTTTATTGCCGCCCTGATGTTTGCCTGGCAGATCCTGATCCTCGATATCGACAATCCCGATCACTGCATGCGGCTCTTCAAGTTCAACGGCCGCGTTGGCGGGGTGATTTTTTTAAGCCTCGTCGTATCGCTGGTCAGCCACGGCGGCTGAGTTTTTTGTGATGTGCCCCAATGCGAAGAGAGCCCGGGCAGGGGTGCCGGGCTCTTTTGCGGGAGGTCTATAGTTCCGGATGTGGCCTGGCGGTGGCCGGTCGATCAGCGCCGCGCGATGATCTCCTTGCCTTCGATGCGCATCGCGACACCCAGGCTGCCGGTGGATCGGCGCACGAGGAAACGCGGGCGGCGGGCGGCGAAATAGGAGTGGCGGCGGCGCGGCTTGGTATCTTGCATGCGCACTTCGCCGAGATGGTTTTCCAGCGGCCGGGCAATGCCGTCGGCTTCCACCATCAGCATGGGAATGCGGAAGGCTTCCGACCAGCTGCGCCAGTCTGCGGCGATGTCGCAGAGATCATGTGCCACGAGCAGCGGAATGCACAGGTCCACGTCGTCGTGGTGCAGTTCCAGCGTGACGGTCACGTCTCCGTTGCCGTGGTCGATGGCCCGGGCCGCGACACCCTTGAAGGCGCGGGCCGGAAGAGCGAACGACAGCGGAAGCCCGCTGCCGGGAAGGATCTTGCGCAGGACTGCGCCGCGTTCGTCGATGGTAATGGTGACATCGCCGGCGGCATCATGCAGCCTGTACGTGATCTGCTGGGGGAAACGCGACGGGTCGAGCCGAAGTGTTGCACCTGCCCATGAGGGCTTCAGAACCGTATTTGTCATCGTCAATTGCTACCCTTGTTTTACCCGAGAGCCGCTGCCGGATCTCTTGTCGGGACTTTTGTCCTCTGATGGGGCCAACATAGGCGGCGCCTTTCCAGAACCACTTAAAAATTGCGGTTAAGAAATCTTTGCCTCCCCTGATGGTTAGCAAAAGTGAATCCGGCAAGGTTTCCTGAACGTGAATTTCCGCCGTTTTGTGTGGGTCTAAAACATCTTTTGACAGGAGGTCAGGTCCGGGCAAGCCCAGCGTGCAAAGGCCAAAGAGCAATTCTTTAAGTTTCGTTGACGTATCATCCGGCGCACTGTCCTGAACCGTCAACGGGAGATAAGGGCCACCGAAATGGTATCGACCTACCTGAGCTATGACCTTGTGAACCGCGACCTTCAGGCCAGCCTGAAGCGTGTTGCAAAGCAGTCCGACGTCTCGCGCGAGGCCGCTTACTACAAGGAAAACATCTCAAAGGTTACCTCGGTCGATAACCTGCTCGATGATTACCGGCTCTATTCCTATGCGATGAAGGCGTTCGGTCTGGAAGATATGACCTATGCCAAGGCCTTCATGCGCAAGGTGCTTGAAAGCGATCTCTCCGATGAAGACAGCTTTGCCAACAAGCTGACCGACGACCGATACCGTGATTTCGCCACCGCCTTCAATTTCTCCTCCGAAGAAAAGACGGCGCAGTCGGCCACGCAGGTCGATGCGATGGTCGGCCTTTATACGTCCACCATGGTGAGCCAGGGCGATGCCGTGACCACCGAGACGAATTATTTCAATTCGATGATGGGCGAGATCGGCTCCGTCGATGATCTCCTCAACAATGACCGCCTGCGGAGCTATCTCTTCACCTCCTACGGCGTGTCGGACACCTATTATTCGCGCACGTTTTTGAAGGGCGTTCTGTCGAGCGATACCAGCGACAGTTCAAGCACGATCAACCAGACGCTCGGGCCGCAGCGCGATACGCTGAACGCGCAGGTGGCGGATGCGCAGACGCGGCTTGCCGCGGCCACCACGACGGCCGACAAGGCCGTCATCCAGACGGAGATCGATGGTTATGACGCCAAGCTCACCTCGATCCAGTCCTATTACGACATGGCCGATGCCTTCAGCTTCAATACCGATGGCAGTGTGCCGTCCAGCGGCGCGCAGACGGCCGCGCAGAAGGAAACCATCAACGATCTCTATCTCAGCAAGCAGACCCGCCTGTCGACGGCAACGGCGGTGAACGAGGCCGATTATTTCAAGGAAAAGATGGCTTCGGTCGACAATGTCTCCGACATTATCGCAGACCGCCGGCTCTACAACTTCATCAAGACGTCCTATGGGCTCTCCGGTATCACCGTGGTCAGTTCCACCATCGAGCAGATCCTGACCAGCGACCTCAACGATCCCAACAGCTATGCCAACCGCTTCGGGACCAGCAATCCGGCCTATCTGGAACTGGCGAAGGATTTTGGCTTTGCAACCGATGGAACGGCAACGGCCGGCGCTGCCCAGACCGCCACCCAGCAGGCCGCCACGGTCAACCGCTATTACAGCACCTATAACGACGCGCAGGATACCGCCGACGAAAAGGCGACCAGCCTCTACAAGGCGGCGATCTCGGAAATCGACAGCGTTGCCGAGTTCATGGACAAGAGCGATGTCTATGACTTCGCCCTGAAGGCGGTCGGCCTCGATCCCGACAAGGTCTCGAAGTTTACCGTGCGTCAGGCGCTGATGAGCAATCTCGACGACCCCAAGAGCTATATCTACACGCTGAAGGACGATCGCTATCTGACTTTGGCCAAAGCCTTCAACTTCAACGCCAAGGGCGACGTGACAGTGCCGCTGACGGCGCAGTCGCAGGGCACCATCACGTCTGTCGCCTCCGACTATACCGTGCAGATGACGCGCTTCCTCGATGAGGACAAAAAGACGGCGGCCAAGGAAGCGGCCTCCACCGAGGTCAAGTATTATTCGACCAAGATGTTGTCCATCCAGACCGCATCGGAGTTTGTGAACGACGACCGTCTGGTGAATGTCCTTCTCACCGCCTATGACGTCGATCCGAAATCCGTCAGCAAGGATTTCCTGAAACAGGTCTTTTCCTCTGATCTCAACGATGCCAACAGCTTCGTCAACAAACAGGCCGATACCGTCTGGGCTGAAATTCTCGGCACCTTCAATTTCGACGCCAGCGGCAAGCTGACCGACGACCGCATGGCCGGCGCCCAGAGCACCGGCAAGGTGCTGGAAACGCAGAATAAATATACCCGCCAGAGCCTTGAGGAGGGCGAGGGCGAAAGCAATGCGGGCGTGCGCCTGGCGCTCTATTTCGAGCGCATGTCGCATTCCATCACCAGCGCCTACGATATTCTCGGCGATACAGCGCTGCTGGAATTTTTCCGCGTCAGCTACCAGCTGCCCGACAGTTTCAGCAATCTCGACGTCGACAAGCAGGCAGCGCTTGTCAAAAAATACATGAACCTCGAGGATCTCAAGGATCCGGAAAAAGTGTCGAAGATGGTGGAGAAATTCACCGTCATGTACGACGTGCAGAATTCCGATTCCAGTTCCTCGGCGCTGTCCATCCTCACCGGCAGCGGCTCGGATGGCGGCATCAGCGCCGATCTTCTCTATTCACTCTCGCAGAACCGCTGACGGCCGGCGACAGCCCCGCAAGGTTGCGTCAGACGCTGACGACCTTGCCGGGGTTCATGATGCCGGCGGGATCGAAGGCACGCTTGATGCGGCGCATCAGGTCGATCTCGATCTCGGAACGGATCTTGGCCAGTTCGTCCCGCTTCAGCTGGCCGATGCCATGTTCGGCCGAAATCGAGCCTCCCGCTTCCAGCACGATGCCATGCACGATGGCGTTCATCTCGCGCCAGCGGCCGAGGAATTCGGCCTTGTCGGCACCGACCGGCTGGGAAATGTTGTAATGGATATTGCCGTCGCCGAGATGCCCGAAGGCGCAGATGCGCGCACCCGGCATCGCCGCCAGCACGCCCTTTTCCGCCTCCGCCATAAAGGCCGGAATTTTCGAGACCGGCACGGACACATCGTGTTTGATCGAGCCGCCCTCCGGCTTTTGCGCATCCGACATGCTTTCGCGCATGTGCCACAGCGCTTTCTGCTGGGCAACGGAAGTAGCGATCACCGCATCCTCGATAAGGCCGGCCTCCAGCCCCTGTTCCAGAAGCGTTTCCACCATCACCTGCGCTGTTTCGGCGGAATCATTGGTGGAGATGTCGATGAGAACATACCAGTCATGGATCGAGCTTAAGGGGTCGCGCACGCCCGCAATGTGGCGGGTGGTAAAATCGACGCCGATGCGCGGCATCAGCTCGAAGCCGGTCAGCGCCGTGCCGCAAAGGTTGGAGGCCTTTTCGAAAAGATGCAGCGCCATCTCCGGCGAGGCGAGCCCGACAAAGGCCACCTGATGGCCGGCCGGCTGCGGGAAAAGTTTGAGCACCGCACCGGTGATGATCC
Organism: Rhizobiaceae bacterium; assembly: GCA_027483885.1. GTDB lineage: Bacteria > Pseudomonadota > Alphaproteobacteria > Rhizobiales > Rhizobiaceae > Neorhizobium. The sequence goes on along the minus strand of JAIXTO010000170.1, from coordinate 20,931 downwards.
CGAGCGTACCTTCGGCGCCGATGAAGAGGTCGCGCAGGTCGTAGCCGGTATTGTCCTTTTTGAGGCGCCGCAACCCGTCCCAGATCTCGCCGGTCGGCAGCACCACTTCAAGGCCGAGGCAAAGCTGGCGCATGTTGACATCGGCAAGAACGGCGGTTCCGCCGGCATTGGTCGACAGATTGCCGCCGATGCGGCAGGAGCCTTCCGAGCCGAGCGACAGCGGAAACAGCCGCCCGACATTCTCCGCCGCCTTCTGCACGTCGGCCAGAATGCAACCGCCATCGACCACCAGCACATTGGCAAGCGGATCGATATCGCGGATCTTGTTCATCCGCTCCAGTGACAGGAGGATTTGGCTGCCATCGGCGCTCGGCGTCTGGCCGCCGACGAGACCGGTATTGCCGGTCTGCGGCACGATGGCGGTGCCGGTCTCGGAGGCAAGCTTCATTATCGCTGAGACCTCCGCCGTCGAGCCCGGCTTCAGGAGCATCGGCGAGGCGCCTTTGTAGAGGCCGCGGTTTTCCACCAGATGCGGCGCCATGTCCGCTTCGCCCGTCACCACGTTTGCTTCTCCGACAATGGCCGTGAAACGGGAGAGAAGGTCGCTGCTCGGGTTTTTATGGGCGTCCATGGGGTGTCTCCTTGGGGTGTGCGGCGTGGTTTATACGGTGTTTGACGGAGCAAGCCGCCCCCTCATCCGCCTGCCGGCACCTTCTCCCCGAGGGGAGAAGGGATGTTGCCGCAAGGTCTGCGGTTCCCCTCTTCCCTCTGGGAGAGGTCCGCCGAGCAAAGCGCAGGCGGGGTGAGGGGGCGCTGGCCAAGAGGGGACACGGCCAGGGCTTCCGCAACCGCCCATCTGCCTGGGTAGAGGTGAACTGATGAGTTTGCGGCGGTCTCCCTTCTCCCCTCGGGGAGAAGGTGCCGGCAGGCGGATGAGGGGGCCTCTGGCTCCAAAAATTGCCATGCGTCCCATCCTCCAATCCCCTATCCCTCGCGCGGCGCTGCAGCGCGAAACAGCCGGTCGTTGATCGCTTCGCCAAGCCCATGATCGGGGATCGGGGCAATGGCAATGCATGTCGCCCCCGTCGCATCGGCCCGCTTCAGGTAATCGAACAGATTGGCGGCAGCTTCCGCCAGATCGCCCTCGGGGCTCAGGTCGAAAATCGCGGTTGCGTCCGTTGATCCGGATATGGGCAGCCCATGAAAACGGATCAACGCCTCGCCCGGTTCTGCCGATGAGGCATTGAGCCGCACGGCAGCGCCCGGCGCATAATGCGAGGCCATCATGCCCGGCGCCTCGATGGCAGGGGCGGGGCCGTCCTGGCGCTCGACCGTGCGGCCGGTCAGTCGCTCGATGTCTTCAACGGCAAGACCGCCGGGGCGCAGCAGCCGGATGCGCTCGCCCTCGACGCGCAAAATGGTGGATTCCACACCGACGGCAGCACTGCCGCCATCAAGGATGAGTTCAAGCTTTTCGCCGAGATCGTCGGCCACATGGCGCGCCGATGTCGGGCTGATCTTGCCGGATGTGTTGGCGCTGGGTGCTGCGAGCGGCTTGCCGAAGGCGGCAATCAGGTCTGCGGAAAATCCTTTGGGCACGCGGATGCCGACACTGTCGAGGCCGGCGGTTGTGAGCGCGTGGATGCCGCAATCGGACTTCAGGGGCAGAACCAGCGTCAGCGGACCCGGCCAGAAGGCTTCGGCCAAAAGCCGTGAGATCGGGTCGAACATGGCGTAGCGCTCGGCCATGCCAAGATCGGACATGTGGCAGATCAGCGGATTGAAGCGCGGCCGGCCTTTCGTCTCGTAGATGCGGGTCACGGCGGCAGGATTGGTGGCGTCGGCGGCAAGGCCGTAGACGGTTTCTGTGGGAATGGCGACGGGAAAGCCTTGCCCCAGCACCCGGCAGGCTTCCGTCACCGCCGCGTCGCGGTCTATCGCAATGTCGATGATGCGTGCTGCCATGATGGCGCTTCCATAGCGCCAAATGCGACCGTGAGGCAAATTCTTTCAGAGCCTGGCGATGACCTCACGCAATGAAGGTTCGGGCGCGCCGAGCATCAGCACGTTCTTCAGCGCCTCTGCCGGATCACTGGTGCGAAACAGGATGCCGTTGCCGCGCACGGTGCGGTTGATGCGCGTTTCGCCTGTCTCCTGCCGCTCGATGGCAACGGCAAAATACATGCGGGCGTAATCGGTGCGGATATGGCCGAAGAATTCTTTCTCATCACCGATTTCGGCGGAAAAATTGCAGATGTAGAAGGACCAGCTGACCGGGCGTCTGGGGCTGAAGAAGGTGCGGGCGGCCGTCACATGGCAATAGCCGAGATGCGGCGTGTCCGTCAGCGAACGGCTGAACAGCAGCTTTGGAAACTTGATGGCGCGGTGAACGGCATTGATCCGCGCATGGGTCTTTTCGCCGGCGGAGGCAAGTTTGAGCTCGGTGCGCGCGCCCACTTCCTCATAGGTGAGGTAGCGGCGTTCCTCGGGCAGCCAGTCGCGCCGGTCGCGCGAGATGCGTCCGGTGCGCAGGAATTCCGAATGTGTCGCTGCCTTTGCCGGCGATGCCGGCGGCCTTTCGGCGCGGGCATCGAAATATCTGAGCTTCGCCTTGGCGTCCACGTTCAATCACTCCCTGTCGTCTCGGGCTGAAGTTTAGGGCAACATCCTTAACGGTGGCTTGCGCTGGAACATCGGGACCACTGTTCCATTTGCGCCGTGCTCTCTCCCGTCAGGACGTTGCAGGCGCTGGCCTGCCACGATCCGCTAAACCCCGCTTTGGCGGCAGAAATGCAGGGGCCGGAGGTGTCTGTTGCCCGGTGCGGTGGATGTCGCGTTTTGTCGTCAATGCGGGATGACATGTCGCATTGCATCCGCTCAGCCGGGGAGGGCTCGGTTATATCTTGATCATTCGAGGTTTCGCCGCCGAGAGGCGAAGACAACCGGGGTGCCGGCCAGAGGCAAAAGCCGCCGGCGCTGCCGAAAAAAGGCCCGAGTGACAGGTTGACCCATCGCGGTGGGCGACGGGGATGGACAAGGCCCGGCCCTTTGAGGCACCCTCCCATGCCTGGCTCGCATCCCCGCCATCGAAGGAACGGAAGATGGATATTCGCGACACCATGCTGCGGCAGTTGAAGAACCACCGCCCGGGCTTCAGCCTGGAGCAGCCGTTCTACATCGATCAGGATTATTACAAGCTGGATCTCGAAACCATCTGGTATCGCGACTGGCTGTTCATTGGCCATGATTGCGAAATCCCGCGCGCCGGCAATTACGTCACGCTGCAGGTGGGCGATTATCCCGTGGTCGTGGTGCGCGGCCGCGACAAGCTCATCCGCGCCTTCCACAACACCTGTCGTCACCGCGGCCACCGCGTCTGCACGCAAGAACGCGGTGCCGCGGCAAAGCTCGTCTGTCCTTATCACCAGTGGACCTATGATCTCGATGGCTCGCTGGTCTTTGCCCGCCAGATGGGCGAGGATTTCGACAAGGCGCAGTTCGGCATGAAGCAGGTTCACTGCGAAACGGTGGCCGGTTACATCTTCATCTGCCTGGCCGAGGAGGCGCCGGATTTTGCCCCCGTGCGCCAGATGGTCGAGCCCTACATGGCACCGCACCGGCTGTCGGAGGCCAAGGTCGCCTACCAGAACACCATCATCGAAAAGGGCAACTGGAAGCTCGTCTGGGAAAACAACCGCGAGTGCTACCACTGCGCCAGCAACCATCCGGAACTGTGCCGCACCTATCCGGAAGCCCCGACGGCCACCGGCGTGCAGGGCGCCGGCGACGATCCGTTCATTTCTGAACACTGGCAGCGCTGCGAGGCGGCAGGCCTTCCGAGCACATTTGCCATGCATGAGAGCGGCCAGTTCCGCGTGGCGCGCATGCCGCTCGTCGAAGAAGCCGAAAGCTACACCATGTCGGGCAAGCGGGCGGTGAAGCGTCCGCTGTCGGATGATGTGCCGATCAGCCATATCGGCACCATGCTGCTCTTCCATTACCCCACCACCTGGAACCACATGCTGGGCGACCACGCGATTTCCTTCCGCGTGCTGCCGTTGTCGGCCGAGGAAACCGCCGTCACCACCAAGTGGCTCGTTCACAAGGATGCGGTGGAAGGCGTCGATTACGACCTGGAAGAACTGACGCATGTGTGGAACATGACCAACGACCAGGATCGCTCCATCGTGGAAGAAAACGCCTTCGGCATCCGCTCGCCCGCCTATGAGCCCGGCCCCTATTCGCCGGATCACGAAGGCGGCGTGATGCAGTTCGTTGACTGGTACACGACCTTCATGCTGAACCGCCTGCAGGGCGACAAGGCAAAGCTTTCGGCCGTTGCCTGACAGTCTGTCCCATCATTCTCTCCGGCGGGCTGACATGGCGATTTCTGCGCCGCGCCGAAGAGAATTCTTGAACAGACTGTGAGCGACGAGATAACCGAACAATCTGCCCGCAGACGGAATGACGTGAGATGAACATGGCCGTGACGACCTACCAGCATTTCGACCAGATGGTGCCGTGGAGCGACCGGCTGCATCTTCTCGAATGCACCTCCGTGACACTGGAGGCGCCCGATGTCATGACCTTCACCTTCAAGGCGGAGCGCTCCGTCTGGTTCCGCTATCTGCCGGGCCAGTTCGTCACGCTGGAAATCCCGGTCGGGCCGGAGCCTGTCATGCGCACCTATACGCTGTCCTCCAGCCCGTCGCGGCCTTATGCGCTGGCGGTGACGGTGAAGGCGCAGAAGGACAGCATCGGCACCCGCTGGATGTTCGAGCACCTGAAGCCCGGCATGAAGATGCGCGCTTACGGCCCGCTCGGCGATTTTTCCTATGTAAAACATCCGGGCGAAAAATACCTGTTCATCTCGGCAGGCTCCGGCATCACGCCGATGATGTCGATGACGCGCGACATGGCCGACCGCGCGCCGCTGTCGGATATCGTTTTCATCAACTGCGCCCGCTCGCCGTCGGAGATCATCTTCCGTTACGAGCTGGAAAACCTGTCGCGGCTGATGCCAAAGCTCAATCTTGGCTTCGTGGTGGAGCATTGCGGCAAGGCGGAACCCTGGCACGGCCTGCGCGGCTTTGTTGACCGCGCCAAGATCTCGCTTCTGTCGCCGGATTTCCTCGATCGCACCATCTTCTGCTGCGGGCCGGAGCCGTTCATGGCCGCCGTGCGCTCGGCGCTGGAAGGGGCGGGCTTCGACATGGCCCGCTACCACCAGGAAAGTTTCCAGCCGGCGGTGCCGACCGTCGAAGTGGAAGCGGTGGCGCTGGCCGAAGGCGACGTGCCCGCCATGGTCTCGTTTGCCATTGCCGGCAAGCAGGCAGCGTGCAAACCGGGGGAAACTATCCTGATGACGGCGCGGGCCAATGGCGTGCGCATCGGGGCGGCCTGCGAATCCGGTCTCTGCGGCACCTGCCGCGTCATGCTCCTGTCCGGCGAAGTGGACATGAACCACAATGGCGGCATTCTCGATGAGGAAATCGAGGAAGGTTATATTCTTGCCTGCTGCTCGCGTCCCAAGGGTGATGTCGAGATCGAGATCTGACGGCGGCGCTTTGCAGGTTCAATAGCTGTTCAGGCGTGTAATCTCATGGGTGGACACGGTTTGGGGGAACCTGTCCACGGCCGGTGCGTTGACTGTCGAAATAAGACAGAGGAAACACCCCCATGGGTACTATCAAGAAAAAACTGGCCATCCTGGTGACGGGTCTTGCGGTGACATTCACCGGCCTTGCCCCGGTTCAGGCCATGCCGATCGTGCCGGTCGAGCGTTCGTCCGTGCAGACACAGGCAACGGATGTGCAGTGGCGCCGCGACGATCGCCGCCATTTCAACGATCGCCGTCAATATCGTCGCCCGCCGCATCGGGAGGGTTATTATAACGGCCATCGCGGTTATCGCGACCGTCGCCCGGGTTATCGCCAGCACAATGGCATGTGGTTTCCGCTCGCAGCCTTTGCCGCCGGCTCCATCATCGGCGGCGCCATGTCGCAGCCGCAGCGTGTCAGCCCCGGCCGCTACTCGCAGAGCCACTATTCGTGGTGCCAGAACCGCTACAGGACCTACCGCGCTTCCGACAACACGTTTGTCGCAAACAGCCGCGGCGAGCGCCTGAGCTGCAACTCGCCTTACTAAGAGCTGCAGTTTCTCTTCGGGTTTGACCCTCATCGAAATGCTCCGGCCTCCGCACTGTGCGGGGGCCGGATTTTCTGGTTCAGGCTGTCTGTCCGGATCTGCAAAACGCAAATGTGAAGCCGGCATTTTGGCGCCACCTGATCGTTAATCGCCGGTTCAGACAGGCAAAGCTAGGGTTTGCTCATACACGCGAAAGCCGTGGTGACGGATGTCCGGCCCGGCCTTCGTGCCCCCATTTCCGGATTGGAGACTGGAATGATGATGTCGATGAAGAAGATATCCGTCCTCGGCCTATCGGTGGCCATGCTGGCGGGCTCGATGCTGCCCTCGCAGGCCATGCCGCTGACGGTTGCGCCGGCCACGGGCAGCGATGTCGTGACCGTACAGTACTGGCGCGATGGGCCGCCACCGCGCCGTTATTACGGTGGTGATTATGGCCGCTCCGGTTATTATGGCGGTTATCGCGGTTACCGCGAACATCGCCCGAACCACCGTTACCGCGATGGCTACTGGTATCCGCTCGCCGCTTTTGCGGCCGGTGCCATCATCGGCGGTGCCATTGCCCAGCCACGTCCGGAGCCCCGTTACGTGCCGGCACCGCGCTACGTGCCGGAATATCGTGCGCCAGCTCCGGTCCGCGCCGGTCTCAACCCACGCCACTATGAATATTGCGCGGCGCGTTATCGGTCGTATGACAGCTATTCGAACACGTTCCAGCCCTATGAAGGCCCACGCCAGCAGTGCCTGTCGCCGTATTACTGAGACGGGTCACGATCCGTTCCAGCGCCAACATGAAAAGCCGTCCGGATGCCAATCCGGGCGGCTTTTTCTTGGGTCGCTTCACAGAATGCCGGCGCGTTTCAGAAGCCACCAGGCAAAGGCTACCGACAACAGCATGAAGCCGAAGGCATAAAAGGTGCCGCTTTCGCCATGGGCAAAGGGCAGCGCTGCGGTGTTCATGCCGAAAAAGCCCGTCACCAGAGAGGGCGGCAGCAGGAAGGCCGTCATCAGCGAGAGGATGTAGAGGTGGCGGTTGGTCTCCGAAGATAGCTTGGAATCGATTTCCTCGTGCAGCAGCCGCGCCCGGTCCTGCAGCGCATAGACATCGTGATCGACCGCTTCGAGCCTGCTTGTGAGGCGGCCGGCCACATCGTCAAAACCCTCCGGCATTTCGTCCTCGTCGGCGGCCGCCGCCCGTCGCATCAGCGTCAGTACCGTGCGCAGGTGGCGGTGCAGGCGAACCACGATGCGGCGCACCGGCGCCAGCCGTCGCCGTTCGTCGCGGGAATCATTGCCGTAGACGACATCCTCGATCTGGTTCAGCTCCTCGGTCAGCTCGATCACCAGCGAGATCATCGTGCGCTGGAATTCCGCGACGATGGCCTCGAAGACGTCGATCGGTCTTCGAAAACGCGCCGGGTTCTTCTCCACCGCGGCCCGCACCCGGTCGATGGAGCGCAGCGGCTGCAGGCGCGTGGTGATGATGAGGTTGCCGCAGACGGCGAAATGCAGCCAGCCGATGTCGCGCGTATCGGCATCGAAATCCCGCTGGAAATCCACCAGCGTGCCATAGACCGTGCCCTCGTCGAGTGTGATCGAGGCATGGGTTTCATGGGTGGTCAGAGCGGCAACGACGTTCGGGGGAAGCGCTTCGAAACCCTCGAGAAAGGCCGGCACCCGCTGGTCGGCAAGGTTCAGATGCAGCCAGAGGAAATCACCGTTTTCCCTGATCGTCAGCTCCTCGCGGCCGGCTTCTGTCGGCAGCTGGCGGCAGGTCTTCGTGTTGCTGTGGAACTGGTAGGCCCAGACGAGGCCGGGAACGGAGGGGGTGAGAAGCACCATACGGATATCCGGAAATGACAAGGGAAGGGCGCCGTGCCGCTGCCGCCTTGCAGCCTTGGGCGTTGACGGTGAGGATAACGGTGGCGTGCAGCGGGCGGAAGCCCCTTGCTTCCTCCTTATCGCGACTGTGTGACGGTCTTTGTCGCCGTGTTGGTCAATTGTCACAAATACCGTGGCGGCCGCTTTGGCCTTCGCGATTGACAAAACATCTTACGTTTACGTAAAAAGCATATGGAGGCGGAGCGCTCTGGACGCGCCGCGAGGAACGACTGAGGAGGAGTTCTCATGTACAAGGCACCGGTCGAGGAGATCGCCTTCACCCTGAACCATGTCATCGGCCTGAAAGCGGCCATCGGCGAGGGGCGGTTCGGCGATCTGAGCGAGGACCTCGTGGAGGCGATTTTGTCCGAGGCCGGCCGGTTTGCGACCGACGAGATGGCGCCACTCGGACGGATCGGCGACACGCAGGGTGCCCGCATGGCCGAGGATGGCAAGGTCATCTCGCCGGATGGCTGGGTGGCACTCTACAAGGACTGGTGTGCCGGCGGCTGGAACGGCTTGACGGCACCGGAGGAATTTGGCGGGCAGGGCCTGCCCAATATGCTCAATGTCGCAACGCTTGAAATGTGGAATTCCGCCTCCATCGGCTTCACGCTCGGGCCGACGCTGACGGTTGGCGCCATCGAGGCCCTGAAGGCGCATGGCAGCCGCCTGCTGCAGCAGACCTATCTGGAAAAGCTCGTCTCCGGCGAATGGACGGGCACGATGAACCTTACCGAACCGCATGCGGGCTCCGATCTCGGCGTCCTCAAGACGCGCGCCGAACGGAGAAGCGACGGCACTTATCGGATCTTTGGCCAGAAGATCTACATCACCTGGGGCGAACACGACGCGAGCGACAACATCATTCATCTGGTGCTGGCGCGGCTTCCCGATGCGCCGGCGGGAACGCGCGGCATCTCGCTGTTTCTCGTGCCAAAATTCCTCGTCAACGAGGACGGCACGCTCGGTGCCCGCAACGACCTGTTCTGCCATTCGCTGGAGCACAAGCTCGGCATCCACGGCTCGCCCACCTGCACGATGATCTATGGCGACGGCCGTTATGGCGAGGAAGCCGGCGCCATCGGCTGGCTGGTTGGCGAGGAAAACCGTGGCCTCGCCTGCATGTTCACCATGATGAACAATGCGCGGCTCGCCGTTGGCATGCAGGGCGTGGCCGTTGCGGAAGCGGCAACCCAGAAGGCTGTTGCCTATGCGCGCGACCGCACGCAGGGCAAGGCGCCGGCCTGGAGCGGGGAAAAGCCCGCCGGCGGCGGCATGAGCCCGATCATCGAGCATCCGGATGTGGTGCGCATGCTTTTGACCATGAAGGTGCTGACGCAAGGCTCACGCGCCATCTGCTATGCCTGCGCCCACGCCATCGATCTGTCGCATCACGCCGGCGAAACGCCGTTCTGGCAGGAGCGCGCCGCCCTTCTGACGCCGATTGCAAAAGCCTTTGCCACGGATATCGGCGTTGATGTCGCCTCGCTTGGCATTCAGGTGCATGGCGGCATGGGGTTCATCGAGGAAACCGGTGCTGCGCAATTGCTGCGCGATGCCCGGATCGCCCCGATCTATGAGGGCACCAACGGCATTCAGGCCATCGATCTCGTGACGCGAAAACTGCCACTGTCGGAGGGCGGCCATGTGCGCGGCTTCATTGCAGAAATGCGAGCCGTGACTGAGGCTGTGCGCGCCTCCAACCTCGATGGTTTTGGCGAGACGGCAGCCCGGCTTGCTGAAAGCCTTGATGACCTCGACGCTTCCACAGAATGGCTGCTCGCGCAGCATGCGGCTGGAAATGCGGTGGCAGCGCTTTCGGGTGCCACGCCCTATCTGCGGCTGTTCGGGCTGGCACTCACCGGCATCTATCTCGCCAAGGGGGCGCTCGCGGATGAGGCGCATGGCAGGGCGGAACGCGTGGCGCTCTGCCGGTTTGCCGTCGAAAACCTGATTGCCGAAACCGCAGCCCTCAAGGACCGGGTGGTGAACGGGGCCCCAAGCCTTGCCGCCGCCCGCGCCGTGTTCGGCTGAAGGAGAGAGCCATGAGCGATCTGATCCTGATCGAACAGCCGGAGCGTTTTGCAGGCGTGACCGTCATCCGCTTCAACCGGCCGGACAAGAAAAACGCCATCACCTCGCCGATGTATCGCACCATGGTGGCGGCGCTGAAGGCGGCAAGTGACGATCCCGCCATCCGCGCCGTTGCCTTCTTAGGCTCCGAGGGCTGCTTTTCCGCCGGAAACGACATGGCCGATTTTCTGGCCTATGCCATGTCCGGCACGACAGAACCGCCGGCCGCCGTGGATTTTCTCAAAACGCTGGCCACGTTCGACAAGCCGCTGGTCTCCGGCGTCGATGGCCTTGCCATCGGCATCGGCACGACGCTGAACCTGCATTGCGATCTCACCATCGCCTCCTCCCGCAGCCTGTTTCGCACGCCCTTCGTTGATCTGGCGCTGGTGCCGGAGGCAGCATCCAGCCTTCTTGCGCCCCGCATCATGGGCCATCAGCGCGCCTTTGCGCTCCTGGTGGCCGGCGAGGGGTTTTCGGCCGAGGCCGCCCGCGAGGCCGGATTGATCTGGAAGGTGGTCGAGGCCGGGGAGGTGGAGGCGGAAACATTGAGACTTGCCGCCGCGCTTGCCGCAAAACCCGTGGGCGCCCTGAAGATCGCCCGCGATCTCGTGCGCGGCAACACGCAGGAGGTTCTGGCGCGCATGGACGAGGAGATGGTGCATTTTGCAAGCCAGCTGAAAAGCGCCGAAGCCCGCGCCGGTTTCGAAGCTTTTCTACAGCGCAGCAACCGGTAACGCCTCTTCACCCGGCGTTAAGGCCCCGACGCCAAGGATGTGTAAACCGCATCCTCTTGGGAGACATCAAAATGGTCAGGCTGGCTGCCGGCATCCTCATCCTGCTTTCGGGCGCAAGCAGCGTTTTTTCGCAATCGTCCGGCCCCAATACGCGGGTTTATAACGACAATGATGTCAAGCCGCGTGCGCGCTTCGTCTGCGTCATCGATCCGCCCAAAAGTGCAGACCGCACCCGCCCCTACACCTGCCGCGCCCCGGAAGGCCGCGTCGGCGGGCGCTGCCGCTGCGACGGCGTCACCGGCAACGGCACGTTACGACCGGCGGGATGATGTCATCAGGCTGATAGGAAGAAAGTCCCCTCCCAAACCCTCCCCACAAGGGGGAGGGCTTAACCCGGCCGAACGCTTTGATGTAAGAACAGGACGCCTGCCGAGCCGTATCTCCCCACCTGTGGGGGGTCCGAAGGACGGGGCGAGACCCGTGGCTCGACCCCGGTCGGCCCGGCAGGGCAGAGGGGGTATACCCCAGCCGCTATCCCGACTTTACTTCTCCAGCAGCGCCACCGCTTCCACATGCGGGGTCCAGAGGAACTGGTCGATGGGGGTGACGGAGGTGATGCGGTAGCCGGCCTCCACCAGAATCGAGAGATCCCGCGCCAGCGTCAGCGGGTTGCAGGAGACGGCAGCGATTTTCTTCACGCCGGAGCGGACGAGTTCCTTCACCTGAACCTCGGCGCCGGCGCGGGGCGGATCGAAGACCACGGCGTCGAACACTTTCAGTTCCTGCGCCATCAACGGGCGGCGGTAGAGATCGCGGCGTTCCACCGTCACCGGCTTCAGCCCTTGCGCGTGGCGGGCGGCGTGATCGAGCGCGGCCATCGCCTTCTCGTCACCTTCCACTGCATGCACGCGGGCCTTGGCGGCGATCCGCAGCGCAAAGGTGCCGGAGCCGGCAAAAAGGTCGGCGACACGTTTTGCCTTGCCGAGATGGCCGATCACGATGGCGGCCATTGCCTCTTCGGCCTCGCGGCTGGCTTGCGTAAAGCCGCCGGGCGGCGGGAAAACCTGCACGCCACCGAAATTCAGCATCGGCTTTTGCAGCTCGATCAGGATTTCGCCGTTCACCGAAAGACGCGCAATGCCCTTCAGCTTCAGGATCGTTTCCGTCACCTTGCGGCGCTGGCTTTCCGAAAGCGGTTTTAACCCTTCGGCGGACAGATCAAGCCCGGTCAGGGTTTCCAGAACCGTCAGGCGAAAGGCATCGGCGCCATTGGCAAGGGCGGTCGCTGCCTGCCGGATCACATCCAGCCGCGACACGATGCCCGGCGAGGTGATGGGACATTCCACGACCGAAAAGATCTGATGGGTTTCGCCCCGGTTGAAGCCGAGAAGCAGGCCTTTTTCGGTGGTGCGGGCGGAAAACACCACGCGGCGGCGCTCGCCGGGGGCAGCCGTCACCAGATCCTTCACCTCGGGCGTCAAGCCCTTGGATTTCAGGGCATCGACGACGAGCTGGCGTTTGAAGGCGTGATAGGGGGCGTCCGCCAGATGCTGCAGCGAACAGCCGCCACAAGCATCGCTGTCGGGGCCGAAGTGACGACAGATCGGTTCGACCCGCTCCGGCGAGACGGTGGCGGTGGACATGACGGTGCCCTGCGCGCCGGTGCGGGCAATCGCCACGGTTTCACCGGGCAGTGCGAAGGGCACGTAGATCGGCCCGTCTTCGCCATGGGCAATGCCATGGCCCTGCGCGCCGAGCCTTGCAATGGTGACTGTCTGGGTGCTCATAACGCGTCCCCCTCTTCGTCATCCACCAGAGGCTTGCGCCCGGCCAGCAGATATTCCTGGTTGCCATCGCCGCCGGCAATGGGGGAGGGGATGAGGCCAAGGCTTTCCCAGCCCATGTCCTCGATTAGCCAGCGCTCCAGATCGGCTGCCACATCGGGTGCCGTGTCCGGATCCTTCAGCAGGCCGGCTTTGCTGACAAAATCGCGGCCCGCCTCGAATTGCGGTTTCACCAGCAGCACGCAAGTTGCTCCCGGTTCGGCCATGTCGAGCGCCGGTGGCAGCGCCAGCTTCAGCGAGATGAACGAGACGTCGGAGACAACGAGGTGAAACTCGTCGTCGCCCACATCGTCGCGGGTCATGGCGCGCGCGTTGAGGCCCTCGAGGCTGAGAACCCTCGGGCTTCCGGAAATGCGGTCGTGGATCTGACCGTGGCCGACGTCGATGGCCACCACATAGGCGGCCTTGCGCTTCAACAGCACCTCGGTAAAGCCGCCGGTGGAGGCGCCGATATCAAGAGAGTTGAGGCCTTCCGGATCGAGCCAGAAATGATCGAGCCCCGCCACCAGTTTGAGCGCCGCGCGCGACACATATTCCTGGGCGGGGTCGTCGATGCTGAAGCTCGCATTGCCCGGCACCACAGCGCTTGGTTTCAGAACAGTCTGGCCGTTTACCTTGACGGTGCCGCGCAGAACGGCGTCGCGGGCGCGCGAACGGCTGGCAAACAGGCCCCGGTTGACCAGAAGCTGGTCTAGTCTTTGATCGTGTGAAGATGTCATGTGCCAGTCCATGACGGTGAATGCGCAGGCTGGCAAGGGGTTTTGCGGTTCGTGGCTTGACAGAGCGCAATTTCGTGGACGCGATCGGCGAAATCCTGCCGATTTTCTCAATCCGATGTTAAGGCGCTTGCGGTCTCTTCGTGGTTCATAGCCGGCGCGAAAACGCCTTCCCATCGAACCAGAAGAAGCCGCAGAACAATCCCATGTCGTTAAAGAACCTGTCTCTCAACAAGAAGCTGATCAGCACCTTTCTCGCCCTGATGTCCGTCTGCCTCATCGCCTCTGCCGTGGTTTACTGGCAGGGGCTGAACTCGGCGGCGGCCTCGCGGGACCAGATGCAGGCGCAGGCCATTGCCGCCGCCGTTGGCCAGGCGCTGGAAGCGCAGATGGAAGAAGGCTTTTCCCAGCGCGGTTACCTGCTGTCGGGCGATGCCACCATGCTGAACGCCATCTCGGTGGCGCGCGACGGCGTGGTGAGCGCACTTTCCGAAGCGCGCAAACAGGCCGCCGGCTTTCCGGCCATGGTTGCCACGCTCGATGAGATGAAATCCGCTGCCGACGCCTACCAGGGTCAGGTGGTGGAGCCGCAGATCAAGGCGCGCCAGGCCGACCCGGCGCAGGCCGTGGTGAGCGATCTGGCCGCCAATCCGCTTGCCGCCTTCCGCGCGGCCGCCGCCCGCGTCAAGGCCGAGGTGGCAGATCTCATGCGGGTCACCGGCGAAACGCAGCAGAACTCGCATACCAATCTTCTCTGGACGCTGCTCATCGGCGGTGCCGTGGCCGGCATCATTTCCGTCGGCCTCATCTGGCTTCTGTCGCGCGCCATCGTCAGCCCCATTGTCGGCATGACGGATGCCATGTCGGCCCTTGCCGCCGGCAATCACGATATCGCCGTTCCGGCGCTCGATCGTGGCGACGAAGTGGGCCAGATGGCAAAGGCCGTGGCCGTGTTCAAGGATGCCGCCATCGAAAAGCTGCGCCTCAGCCGCGAAACCGAGGACATGCGGCTGGAAAGCGAGCGCGAACGCCAGACCAATGACAGAAGCAAGGCGCATGAGGCCGCCGAAATCGAGTTTGCCATGAATGCGCTGGCCGATGGCCTGTCGCGCCTTGCCGATGGCGATGTGGCGACACGGCTCGAAAAACCCTTTGCCAGCCATCTCGACCGTCTGCGCGTCGACTTCAACCAGGCGCTCGAAAAACTGCAGGATGCGCTGCAAAGTGTGGGCCGCAATGCCTCGGCCATCAATGCCGGTGCCGTGGAAATCCGCAGTGCCACCGACGATCTGGCCAAGCGCACCGAACGGCAGGCCGCTTCCGTGGAGCAGACGGCCGCTGCCGTCGAAGAGGTGACGACGACGGTAAAAGATTCCGCCAAGCGCGCCGAAGATGTCGGTCAGCGGGTGGAGCGTGCCCGTCGCGGCGCGGAAAAATCCGGCGAAGTGGTGCGCCGTGCGGTCGCTGCCATGGAGGGCATTTCCAAGTCGTCCAGCGAGATCATCAACATCATCAGCGTTATCGACGACATTGCCTTTCAGACGAACCTTCTGGCGCTGAATGCCGGCGTGGAAGCCGCCCGTGCCGGTGAAGCGGGCAAGGGGTTTGCGGTCGTTGCCCAGGAAGTGCGCGAGCTTGCCCAGCGTTCCGCCAATGCGGCCAAGGAAATCAAGACGCTGATCACCACCTCCAGCAACCAGGTGGATGCCGGCGTGTCACTGGTCGGCGAGACCGGCGAGGCCTTGCAGGCCATCGTGGTCGAGGTCGAGGAGATCAACGAGAACATCAAGGCGATCGTCATTTCCTCGCGCGAGCAGGCAACGGGCTTACAGGAAATCAACACCGCCGTTGGTGCCATGGACCACAACACCCAGCAGAACGCTGCCATGGTGGAAGAACAGACGGCGGCAAGCCATGCGCTGGCGCGTGAGGCAAGCGAGCTGGATGCACTGCTGCGCCAGTTCAAGCTTGGTGGCGCAGAGGCGCAGCGGACGTATGCCGACGTTCGAACCTCAGCCCCCGCATCCAGCCGGCCGCTGCCGCCGGCACCGGCAGCCCGCACACGGCCATCGTCTCTTGCGGCAGGACCTCAGGCCATAACCGCACTCGGCAGGCCAGCCAGCGCCGGCGTCGCCATCCGGCCAAAGCCATCACCGGCCAATGCGCTGCACACGCGTCTCGCCAGCGCCTTTTCGACAGCAAGTCCTTCTGTCAAATCGGCGCCGAAAACGGCTGCTGACAATTGGGAAGAGTTCTAGGCGACGGGCTTTGACGGCTGTAAAACCAAGAGAAAATCCGGATCCGGTGCATGAAGGGGCAGGCCATAGTCTGCCCCTTCAGCGTTTCAGGGTGGCCCCATCCGGGGCAGGCAGCATTTCCATGCATCTGTCAGTTTGGCCGCAAGATGCCTTCCTGCCGTGCCCAGCCTCAGAGAAAGACAACACATGATTATATTTGGATTAACTCACATTTAAGGATGCCGCGCTAAGAATAGGGTTGTTGAAACAGGTCGGCGATCCTGACGCCTTGTTCCGGCAGAGCTTTTTATGCGCGGCCCGTACTTTCCGCAGTCTCACACGGCGCGGCGGTGCCTTGTGGTGCGCATCCTGCTCTTTCACGTTTGCCCGGTGAATGATTTGCACGTGGCTCACTCAGATGAACGCCAGGTTCCCTGCAGGAGTGGCTTGTGAAACATATTTCTATCATCGGGAAATTTCTGATCATCATGGCAGGCTTTGGCGTGTTCACGCTCAGCATGGCCTTCTATTCCACGCGGCAGATTTCCAGCATTGATGCATCCTATAGCGGCCTGCTCACCGAGGAGTCTGCCGCTGGGCTCTATCTGGCGCGCTCCAACCGCGGCCTTCAGGCCATGCGCGCTTCGATCGGCGATCTGATGATGGCGCGCTCCGCCGAGCAGGTTGCGTTCGCCGAAAAGGAACTTCAGGAAAGCCGTGCGGGTTTCGTCAAGTCCATGGACACAGTTTCCACGGCTCTTCAGGGCAATCCGACCGTCAATCAGCTGCGGGGCGAGGTGCTGGCAATCATCGACCAGACTTGCGCAGCTGTCATAACGGCCGCCCGTGCGGCCAAGGATGAGGCGGCGGTGACCGCATCGCAGCAACTGTTCAAAACCCAGTGCCAGCCGGCTTTCGCCGCCGTCTCGCCGAAGTTCACGGCGTTTACCACCGAGATCGTCGAAGGCGCGGCCAAGGAAAGCGATGAACTGACCGACCAGGCCAACCGCACCGTCATGCTGACGCTTGGCGCGGTCATCGGCGGCCTGCTGGTTGTGCTTGCCTGCGGGTTCCTCGCCATCCGCTCCTGGCTCGTCAAGCCGATCCGCGACATGTCCACCACCATGGTGACGCTTGCCAATGGCGATCTCGGCGTATCCGTGGATGGCACGGATCGCCGCGACGAAATCGGCGGCATGGCAAAGGCTGTGCAGGTGTTCAAGGACAACGGCCTGCGGGCCCGCGAACTGGAACAGCAGGCTGATCAGGCCCGTTCCGCCACAGAAACCGAAAAGGCCCGTGCAGCCGAGGCCGACCGCGTGCGTGCCGAAGAGATGGCGCAGGCCACGTCCGGCCTGGCACAGGGCCTGAAGCATCTCTCGGATGGCGATCTCACCTTCCGCCTGGCCGAACCCTTCGCCCGGGATTTCGAAGCCCTCCGCGCCGATTTCAACGCCGCCGTCGGCCAGCTCGCAGACAGCCTGCGCTCCGTCTCCGTTGCCACCGGAAGCATTGGCAACGGCACCCGCGAAATCAGCCAGAGCGCCGAGGATCTTTCCAAGCGCACCGAACAGCAGGCGGCCTCGCTCGAGGAAACCGCTGCAGCCCTCGACCAGATCACCACGAACGTCACCAATTCGTCCAAGCGCACCGAAGAAGCCCGTCACGTGGCCGTCGAAGCCAACCGGTCGGCGCGTCGCTCCGGCGAGGTCGTGTCGAGCGCCGTTAATGCCATGCAGCGCATCGAGCAGTCGTCCAACCAGATCTCCTCGATCATCGGCGTCATCGATGAAATCGCCTTCCAGACCAATCTTCTGGCGCTGAATGCCGGGGTCGAGGCCGCACGCGCCGGGGAAGCCGGCAAGGGCTTTGCGGTCGTGGCACAGGAAGTGCGTGAACTGGCACAGCGTTCCGCCCAGGCCGCCAAGGAGATCAAGGACCTCATCCGCAACTCCGTCGATGAAGTCTCCACCGGCGTCAAGCTCGTGCAGGAAACCGGCGAGGCGTTGAAGGTCATCGAGCAGCAGGTGGTGACGATCAACACGCAGCTCGATGCCATCGCAACCTCTGCCAAGGAACAGTCGGTCGGTCTTGCCGAGGTGAATACCGCCGTCAACCAGATGGACCAGGTCACCCAGCAGAACGCCGCGATGGTGGAAGAATCCACCGCCGCCAGTGCTGCTCTCTCCAACGAGGTCAACAAGCTGCGCGATATCATCGGCCAGTTCCGCGTTGGCGGTTCAACCGAAGGTGTCACCGGCCGCCGTCCGGAAGCCGTGCGCGGCAATGCAAAACCCGTGGCATCACCGGCCCGCCGCATGATGGCCAAGGTCGCCGGTGCCGTCGGTCTCGGCGGTGGCGCTGCCGCCGAAAGCTGGGAAGAGTTTTAAGCCCGGGCTGGGGACTAGCCAGACATCAAAGGGGCGGCCTCAGGGTCGCCCCTTTTTCGTTGCATCGCGCCGGCGGACTATCTGTCGTGAAGGACCTGTTTGCAACATACTGCGGGAACTTGCCCGCTGTTATATCGATGTCAACTTCAAGGCGTAGGTCAGGCCTGCCTGTACGGCCCCTCCTGTGGTCGCGAACCATGTACAGCGCCTTTTTCAAGGATGCATCCCATGCTCAAGTCATTCTTCGCCAGCACTGCATTAACTCTTCTTTCATTCAATCTCGCTGCCGCCACGGATGTCGGCACCACGGTTTCCACTCCATGCCCGTTCGGTGATTGCGCCGCTGCCATCAGCCTTGCCTATGCCGGCACCTTCGATATCGCGACCGGCACCGCCTTCGACGGGGTCGAACTTGGCGGACTGTCGGGCATCGATTTCGATCCGGCAACCGGTCACTACATCGCCATCTCGGATGATCGCTCGGAAAAGGCGCCGGCCCGTTTCTACGAACTTTCCATCGACGCTTCGGCGTCGGGCATCAAGGATGTCAAGGTTCTGGGCTCCGTGACGCTGAAGACGCAGACGGGCGAGGCGTTTGCCGCCAAGGCTGTCGATCCGGAAGCGATCCGTCTTGGCAAGGATGGTCTCTATTGGACGAGTGAAGGCGATGCCAAGCAGCAGCTGCCGCCCTTCGTGCGCGTCATGAAGACCGATGGCTCCTTCGTGCGCGAGTTCACCCTGCCTCAGGGATTTGCCCCGACAGCCGACGCGACGAGCGGTATCCGCAACAACCTCGCCTTCGAGGGACTTGCCGTCCTGCCGAACGGCGACCTGATGGTCGGGACGGAATCGGCCCTCAACCAGGACGGCCCGATCTCCAGCCTCACCACCGGCGCGCTTGCCCGCATGATCCGCTATGATGCTACAAGCGGCCAGCCGAAGGCGCAGTATGTCTATCCGGTCGAGCCGATCAGCCAGCCGCCCAAGAAGGAAAAGGGCTGGAACGACAATGGCGTTCCCGAAATCCTGGCACTCGACGATCACCGCCTTCTGGTCATCGAACGCGGTTTTGCCGAAGGTTTCGGCACGTCCATCAAGGTCTTCATGATCGATACGGACGGCGCAACGGATGTTTCCGGCGTGGCTTCGCTGGTGAAAGCCGATCAACCGATCGTTCCCGTGCGCAAGAGCCAGGTTCTCGACATGCGCGCCATCGGTCTGGAACCGGACAATATCGAGGGAATGACCTTTGCCAAGGGTACTGACGGCAGCGACCTTCTGGTCTTTGTCGCCGACAACAACTTTTCCGCCCAGCAGAAGACGCAGTTCTATGCGTTCAAGGTGCTGAAGCGGCCTTGACAGACGCAACACCGCGTTCTGCCCTGGGCAGGACGCGGTGGCCGGGCCGGCGGGATATCACCCCGCCACGCCAACCTTCTGCGTCTGCCCGAGCGCCTTGAACACGGTGGAGACGATACCGGCACGGTCGAGGCCGGCCTTGGCATACATGACCTCAGGCTTGGCCTGGTCCATCCAGACATCGGGCAGCACCAGCGAGCGCACCTTGAGGCCCTGATCGAGCAGACCTTCGTTGGCAAGGAACTGCATCACATGGCTGCCAAAACCGCCGACGGCGCCTTCCTCGATGGTGACGACGATTTCGTGGTGGCGGGCGAGCTGGCGGATGAGGTCGTGATCGAGCGGCTTTGCAAAGCGCGCATCGGCAACGGTTGTCGAAAGGCCCGCCGCATCGAGATCTTCGGCGGCAAGCAGACATTCGGCAAGCCGGGTGCCGAAGGACAGAAGCGCCACCTTGGCACCTTCCTTGACGATTCGGCCCTTGCCGATTTCGAGAATTTCGCCGCGCACCGGCATCTCGACGCCAACCCCTTCGCCGCGCGGATAACGGAAGGAGATCGGGCCGTCATCGTAAGCGGCGGCCGTGCGCACCATGTGCTTCAGTTCCGCCTCGTCGGCTGCGGCCATCACCACCATGCCCGGAAGCGTGGCAAGAAACGTGGTGTCGAAAGAACCGGCATGCGTCGGGCCATCGGCGCCAACAAGGCCAGCGCGGTCGATGGGGAAACGCACCGGCAGACCCTGGATTGCCACGTCATGCACCACCTGGTCATAACCGCGCTGCAGGAAGGTTGAATAAAGCGCGCAGAACGGCTTGAACCCTTCGGAAGCCAGGCCGGCGGCAAAGGTTACCGCGTGTTGTTCGGCAATGCCCACATCGAAAGTACGCTTGGGAAACACGTCCTGCAGCTTGTCGAGCCCGGTGCCTGAGGGCATGGCGGCGGTCACGCCGACGATCTTTTCGTCGTGGCGGGCTTCCTCCACCAGCGCATCGGCAAACACGGCGGTATAGCTTGGGGCATTCGGCTTGGCTTTCGCCTGCGCGCCGGTGATGACATCGAACTTGTTGACGCCGTGATATTTGTCGGCGGCAGCTTCCGCCGGCGCATAGCCCTTGCCCTTCTGGGTGACGACATGGATCAGCACCGGGCCTTTGCCATTGTCACGCACATTGCTCAGCCCCGGCAGGAGATGGTTGAAGGAATGGCCGTCGATCGGGCCGATATGGTAAAAACCCATTTCCTCGAACATGGTGCCGCCGGTCACATAACCGCGCGCATGTTCCACGGCGCGGGTGATCGCCCGGTCGATGTTCTTGCCGAGATAGGCCGTCAGTTTTTTGCCCAGGTCGCGAAAGCCCATATAGCTCCGGCCCGATGCAAGCCGCGCCAGATAGGCGCTCATCGCACCCGTCGGCGGCGCAATCGACATGTCGTTGTCGTTCAAGATGACGATCAGGCGCGCATCGAGCGCACCGGCATTGTTCAGCGCCTCATAGGCCATGCCGGCCGAAAGCGCGCCATCGCCGATAACCGCCACCACAT
>JAIXTO010000104.1 GCA_027483885.1 Rhizobiaceae bacterium | reverse complement strand
TATGAAAAATTCGAGGAAGTCATCCTCACCCATACCTGCCGGGAGATCGCCGAGCTGAAATACGGCTTTGATCTCATGGAAGAGATCCGCAACCACGAATTTCTGGCGGAAATCGTCGGCACCAAGCTGAAGCATTATCCGACCGTGACGCGCGAAGCTTATGCCTATCAGGGCCGCATCACCGACCTCATGGAAAGCGGCAAGCTCTACACCGATCTCGGCGTGCCGCCGCTTGATCCCGCCATCGACCGCGGCATGATCTGCGGCTCCACAGCCATGCTGAAGGACACCAAGGAACTGCTGGAAAAGGCAGGCCTAACGGAAGGCGCCAATAACAAACCGGCCGAATTCGTCATCGAACGGGCTTTCGTCGGCTGATTTTTCAGAAAACCTCAGCCGTTAGGCTTCGCTCAGAGCGAAACACTTAAGCCGGCAGGCGATGCGGCTGGCCGGCAGGCGCTGACGCCTGTCTGCCGCCCCGCCGTCAGCGCCACATGTTGAACTCCACGAAGGATTGGCGGTTGCGCCCGTCCAGTTGGTAGTGATGGGCGTCTATGGACACTTTCTTGCCCGCCTGGCGACGCCGTGCCGTATAGGCGATCACCTCGTCTTCCAGATCTGCCGCATTGCCGGGAAGCTGGGTCAATGTGCGGTCCCACACACCACCCCAGACAAGCGGCACCCCGAGTTCCTGACTGGCGTGATGCATGGCGGCGGCCACATGGTAGAGGGGTATGCGCTCGAAGCGAACCTTGCCGTTGATGAAGGGGGCAAGGTCGACCGCGTGGGCAAACCCCGTATCAGACTGTTTGAGATGCAGGCTGGTCAGGGTTTGGGCAACGCCGCACCTGACATATTCTTTCTGCTCTTCCAGTGTTCGTATTCCGTCATGGACGCGAAATTCTATGACGCTGATCTCCATTGCCCGCTCTACGACGGATACGAGCCTTGGGTGGACGTCAGTCAAAGCGTTGGTAGTATCCTGATGCCATGAAATCCGCATGTAAATCTCCAAAGCGAAATCATGTCATAATCTCGGTATAGGAAATCCGCCATGGATATTATCAAGAAAATACTGAAAAAAAGCAACCCTAGGTATCTATCGTATTATGATAAACTAGTAACTTAGGGCCCTTTTTGCCGCTGTGGACTCGTATGGCGTGTATTTTACCGACAAGAAGATTTTCATCATACTCTAAACTATCGGCACCGGCATACATAAAATACTATGGTGTAACGGTGAGCTTTGCTTTCATGCCGGCCTCATAATGGCCCTTGATATTGCAGAGGAGAAGGTAATTTCCGGCCGCGAGCTTCACCTTCAGCTGACCATCCTTGCCGGCCTTCAGATCGGCGACTTCGCCGAGGCTCTTCAGCTTGCTTTCATCCACACGATGCTTGGCAGCGTTAACAGGGACGGTCTCATCAGCCGACTTGAGCTTGACGAGAACCATTTCGTGTTCTTCGCTCATCGCGTCGTTGTGAACCATAAACGTCACTTCGCCGGCCGGAACGGTGGCGTGGTCGAGGCTGATGGTCATTGGGCCGCCGGCTTCGCCATCCTCCTTGACCATGATGGTGCTGGCGGCAAAGGCCTGTGTGGAGAGGGTGAGCGAGAGGGCAACAAGTGTCGAATGGCGCAGGGAAAGGGCCATGAGGGTTCTCCGTGGGTTGACCATGCGCATGGGTTAGGGTGCGAAGCTGACAGGACCCTGAAGGCCAAAATCATTGGCGGCGGACGGCATATCTTTCTCAAGCCCGCATAACCGGCGCTACCGGCCGCAAGCGCGCCTGGTGCCCCGGCGATAAAGCCGCCGGGAACCTTAGCCGGCACGGTGCGTTAACTGGCACCTCTGGATATGTTTGGACGAATGTGATGCATAAACTGATGATTGCCGTCGTATCGCTGGCAACAGCCCTGACCAGCCTGCCGGCTATGGCAGCGCCCGCATTCGTGGCGCGCCCGATGGGGCAGGTGACCACATCCGCGCCCGATGCGACCGTGCAGACCGTCGGCTGCAACAACATGACCAATTGCCCGGAACTAAATCCGCGCTGGGGCCATGGTTCGGGACGTTATGACCGCGACCGGGATCGCCGGGATTATCGCAGCGACCGCCGCGACTACCGCGACCGGGATCGCCGTCACCACAGCAATGCCGGCGCCATCATCGGCGGGCTTGCAGCCGGTGCGGTGATCGGGGGTATCATCGCCTCGCAGGGCAACCGCTCGGCCGGCACGTCTCATCAGCAATACTGCGCCAGCAAGTATCGCTCGTACCGCGCCTCTGACAACAGCTACCAGCCTTTGAGCGGTCCGCGACAGCCGTGCCGTTAATCACATCCAGCCTTTGGCTGACATGCAAAATCCCCGGTGTTGAGCCGGGGATTTTTTTATGCACTATCGGGGGACTTGCCGGTTATTCAGCTGCTTCCGCATAGTCTTCCATCGGCGGGCAGGTGCAGACGAGATTGCGGTCACCATAGACATTGTCGATGCGGTTGACCGGCGACCAGTATTTGTCGACGCGGAACGAGCCGGGCGGGAAGCAGGCCTGCTCGCGCGAATAGGGACGATCCCATTCGCCAACCAGATCCTCCACCGTATGCGGCGCGTTCTTCAGCGGGTTGTTGTTGCGGTCCATCTTGCCCTCTTCGATGGCGCGGGCTTCCTCACGGATGGCGAGCATTGCATCGCAGAACCGGTCGATCTCGGCCTTCGTTTCCGATTCCGTCGGCTCGATCATCAGCGTGCCAGCAACGGGCCAGCTCATGGTCGGAGCGTGAAAACCGCAATCCACAAGGCGCTTTGCCACGTCATCGACGGTGACGCCGGCGGACGCCGCCAGCGGGCGGGTGTCGATGATGCATTCATGCGCGACGCGGCCGGCGGCCGACTTGTAGAGCACCTCATAGGCGCCGGTCAGGCGGGCGGCGATATAGTTGGCGTTGAGGATCGCAACCTTCGTTGCCTGCGTCAAACCTTCACCACCCATCATCAGGCAGTAGGACCAGGAGATCGGCAGGATCGACGGTGAACCGAAAGGTGCCGCCGACACGGCCCCATCGCGACCATCCGTTGCCACATGGCCGGGCAGGTGGGCGGCGAGATGCGCCTTGACGCCGATCGGGCCCATGCCGGGGCCACCGCCGCCATGGGGAATGCAGAAGGTCTTGTGCAGGTTGAGATGGGAGACATCAGATCCGATATCGCCAGGACGCGAGAGGCCGACCATGGCGTTCATGTTGGCACCATCGAGATAAACCTGGCCGCCATGCTGATGGGTGATGGCGCAGATCTCGCTGACGGTTTCTTCAAACACGCCATGGGTCGAGGGGTAGGTGACCATGCAGGCAGCAAGGTTTGCAGAATAGAGTTCCGCCTTGGCGCGGAAATCGTCGAGATCGACGTCGCCGTTTTCCTTGGCCTTGACCGGCACCACCTTCATGCCGACCATTTGCGCAGAGGCCGGATTGGTGCCGTGTGCTGACGTCGGGATGAGGCAGACGTCGCGGTGGGCATTACCTTGCGCAATATGATAGTTGCGGATCGTCAGAAGCCCTGCATATTCGCCCTGCGCGCCGGAATTCGGCTGCATGGAGATCGCGTCATAACCGGTGATCTGGCAAAGCTTTGCCGAGAGATCCTCGATCATTTCCTTATAGCCGAGCGCCTGATCGGCAGGGCAGAAGGGATGCATGTCGGCAAATTCCGGCCAGGTGATCGGCAGCATTTCCGCGGTGGCATTCAGCTTCATCGTGCAGGAACCGAGCGGGATCATCGCCCGGTCAAGCGCCAGATCCCGGTCCGAAAGCCGGCGGATATAGCGGGTCATCTCGCTTTCAGCGCGGTTCATGTGGAAGATCGGGTGCGTCATGTAGGGCGAGGTGCGCAGCAGATCGGTCGGCAGACGGTAATCGGCCTCGAAATCGGAGACTTCGAAATTGCCGCCAAACGCGCGCCAGACCGCTTCGAGCGTCACCGGCCGCGTGCGCTCATCGAGCGACATGCCGATCTTCGTGGTTCCGATCTTGCGCAGGTTGACGCCTTCGGCAACGGCGGCGCGCAGGATGAGGCCCTGCATATGGCCGACTTCGACCGTGATCGTGTCGAAGAAACTGTCCTGCTCCACCGTATAACCGAGCTTTTCCAGGCCCTTGGCCATCAGCACGGCCTTTTTGTGAACCTGCTGGGCAATCGCCTTCAGGCCTTCCGGGCCATGGAAGACGCCGTACATGGAGGCCATGACGGCGAGCAACACCTGTGCGGTGCAGATGTTGGACGTCGCCTTTTCGCGGCGGATATGCTGCTCACGCGTCTGCAGCGACAGGCGATAGGCGCGGTTGCCGCGTGCATCGACCGACACACCGACGAGACGGCCGGGCATGGAGCGCTTGTGGGCGTCCTTCACCGCCATAAAAGCCGCATGCGGGCCACCATAACCCATCGGCACGCCAAAGCGCTGCGAGGAGCCGATGGCGATATCGGCGCCCATTTCGCCGGGCGACTTCAGAAGCGTCAGCGCCAGAAGGTCTGCGGCAACGGCTGCCACCGCACCGGTCTGGTGCAGGCGGGCAATGAGGCCGGAAAAGTCATGCGCATAACCATGTGTGCCCGGATACTGGAAAATCGCGCCAAACACGTCGACCGGATCAAGATCGGTAAACGGATTACCGATGATAACAGACCAGCCGAGCGGGGCAGCGCGCGTTTCGATGAGGGCGATGGTCTGCGGATGGCAGCTCGCATCAACGAAAAAGGCGGTCGCCTTGGATTTCGCCTGACGCTGGCAGAGGGCCATGGCTTCGGCAGCAGCCGTTGCTTCATCGAGAAGCGAGGCATTGGCGACATCAAGGCCTGTCAGGTCACAGATCATCGTCTGGAAGTTCAGCAGCGCTTCGAGGCGGCCTTGAGAAATTTCCGGCTGATAGGGCGTATAGGCCGTGTACCACGCGGGGTTTTCCAG
>JAIXTO010000029.1 GCA_027483885.1 Rhizobiaceae bacterium | reverse complement strand
GTCAACTCCCGCTGGCTCGGCGGCATGATGACCAACTGGAAGACCATCTCGAACTCGATCCAGCGCCTGCGCAAGCTCGACGAGATCCTGGGTTCGGAAGCTTCGGGCTTCACCAAGAAGGAACGCCTCAACCTCGAGCGCGAACGCGAAAAGCTTGAAAAGGCTCTCGGCGGTATCCGCGACATGGGCGGCACCCCGGACCTGATGTTCATCATCGACACGAACAAGGAAAAGATCGCGATCGACGAAGCCAAGCGCCTCGGCATCCCGGTCGTTGCCATCATCGATTCGAACTGCGATCCGGACCTGATCGACTACCCGATCCCCGGCAACGACGACGCATCGCGCGCCATCGCTCTTTATTGCGACCTGGTTGCCCGCGCTGCCATCGACGGCATCGCTCGCCAGCAGGGTTCGTCCGGTCGTGACGTCGGCGCTTCCGCCGAAGCTCCGATCGAGCCGGCTCTGTCGGAAGAAGCTGCAGAAGCCTGATCCTTTCGACGGTTCTGCCGTTCGTTTCGAGATCTGAAATTGAGGAGATCGCCCTCGGGCGGTCTCCACCCAAGGCGTCCAGCGCCGGCGGAGCCCAAGCGTTCTGCCACTGTTGCCGTGAGACTGCGCGGACGACCATTCATCACGCTGTCATATTTTCGGGTACATTCGTGCCCCAAACGGGCGCCGGCCGTTCCAATACCCGGCAGGCGCATCCCCAGATGGACAAGAGGCAAACATGAGCGAAATCACAGCCGCAATGGTGAAGGAACTGCGCGAAAAGACTGGCGCAGGCATGATGGACTGCAAGAAGGCGCTCGCCGAGACCGCAGGCGACATGGAAGCCGCGATCGACTGGCTGCGCGCCAAGGGCATTGCCAAGGCCGACAAGAAGTCCGGCCGCACCGCCGCTGAAGGCCTCGTCGGCATCGCTTCGTCCGGCACCAGCGCCGTGGTCGTCGAGCTGAACTCCGAAACCGACTTCGTCGCCCGCAACGACGCCTTCCAGGATCTGGTTCGCGGCATTGCTTCGGTTGCGCTCTCGACCGACGGTTCCGTCGACGCGATTTCGGCTGCCAACTACCCGGCAACCGGCAAGTCGGTTTCCGACACGATCAAGGACGCGATTGCAACGATCGGCGAGAACATGTCGCTGCGTCGCGCTGCAAAGCTTTCCGTTGAAGACGGCGTTGTCGCAACCTACGTTCACAACGCTGCAGCTGACGGCCTCGGCAAGCTCGGCGTTCTGGTTGCCCTGAAGTCGACCGGCAACAAGGATGCACTGACGGCGATCGGCCGCCAGGTTGCCATGCACGTGGCCGCCACCAACCCGCTCGCCGTTCGCGCCGACGAAGTTGATGCAGCGGTTGCCGAGCGCGAGCGCAACATCTTCATCGAACAGTCGCGCGAATCGGGCAAGCCGGAAGCCATCATCGAAAAGATGGTCGAAGGCCGCATGCGCAAGTTCTTCGAGGAAGTCGCTCTTCTCTCGCAGGCATTCGTCATCAACCCGGACCTGACCGTCGCAGCTGCCATCAAGGAAGCTGAAAAGGACGTTGGTGCGCCGATCGAGATCACCGGCATGGTGCGCCTGCTTCTCGGCGAAGGCGTCGAAAAGGAAGAGACGGATTTCGCAGCCGAAGTGGCAGCAACCGTCAAGCGTTGATTTCTGCGTCCTGAAATATTGGGATAGCGTCAGGGCGTCGCGTGACAACGCGGCGCCCTTCGTGTATCCGGCACTCGGTGCGATCCTCGAAGGAGTTTCCATGTCATCCTCCAATCCCGTCTATAAACGTGTGCTGCTGAAGGTCTCCGGCGAGGCCCTGATGGGCAGCCAGGGTTTTGGCATCGACGTTACCGTTGCCGACCGCATTGCAGCCGATATTGCCGAGGCACGCCGGATGGGCGTCGAGGTCGGTATCGTCGTTGGCGGCGGGAATATCTTCCGCGGCGTGGCCGTGGCCTCCAAGGGCGGCGACCGGGTGACCGGCGACCACATGGGCATGCTGGCAACCGTCATCAATGCGCTGGCGCTCGGAACATCGCTGCGCAAGCTCGACATCGATACCGTCGTGCTGTCGGCCATTGCCATGCCGGAAATCTGCGAAAGCTTTTCGCAGCGCCAGGCGCTGCACCACATGTCCCAGGGCCGCGTGGTAATTTTTGCCGGCGGAACCGGCAACCCCTTCTTCACGACCGACTCAGCCGGTGCGCTGCGCGCTGCCGAAATCGGCGCCGAAGCCATCTTCAAGGGAACCCAGGTCGACGGCATCTATTCGGCTGACCCGAAGAAGGACCCGACGGCCACCCGTTTCGATCACCTGACCCACAGCGAAATCCTGGAAAAGGGTCTGGCCGTGATGGACGTTGCAGCCGTGGCACTTGCACGTGAGAATTCCATTCCGATCATCGTCTTCTCGATCCACGAGAAGGGTGGTTTCGGAGAGATCTTGACCGGCGGTGGTCTCAAGACCATCGTGACCGACAATTAGTAGCCTTAAGCGCACGCAGTTGCGCAGACGTCTTGCCAGAACGGAGTAGAAGATGAGCGGAGCCATCGACCTCAACGATATCAAGCGGCGCATGGATGGCGCCATCTCGGCGTTCAAGAGCGATATCGCATCGCTGCGCACCGGACGTGCGTCTGCCAACATTCTCGATCCGGTGGTCGTGGAAGCCTATGGTTCGCGCGTGCCGCTGAACCAGGTGGCCAACGTCACCGTGCCGGAACCGCGCATGCTGGGCATCTCCGTCTGGGACAAGTCGATGGTGAATGCCGTCGACCGCGCCATCCGCGAAGCCAATCTCGGCCTCAACCCGATCATGGACGGCCAGAACCTGCGCATTCCGCTGCCGGAACTCAACGAAGAGCGCCGCAAGTCGCTCGTCAAGGTGGCGCATGACTATGCCGAAAAGGCAAAGGTCGCCATTCGTCACGTGCGCCGCGATGGCATGGATTCGCTGAAAAAGGCGGAAAAGGACGGCACCATCGGCCAGGACGACAGCCGTACGCAGTCGGACCGGGTGCAGAAAATGACCGATGACACGATTTCCGACGTCGATCGTTTGCTTAGCGAGAAGGAAAAGGAGATCATGCAGGTTTAGTAATCTGCCTGATTGCCTGTTTTTCAACGTTGAAGCGAGTGGATGTTCCATGGTGCAAGGTGAGCTGCCCTCCATACCCAGACATGTTGCCATCATCATGGACGGCAACGGACGCTGGGCGAATGAACGCGGCCTGCCGCGCACCGTCGGACACAGCAAGGGTGTCGAGGCGGTTCGGCGCACCGTGGAGGCAGCCGGTGATGCCGGCATAGAATTCCTGACGCTGTTTGCCTTCTCCTCGGAAAACTGGAGCCGGCCGCAGGAGGAAGTTTCGGTACTGATGGGGCTTTTACGCCGCTTCATCCGCCGCGATCTGGCAGAACTTCACCGCTCCAACGTGCGCATCCGCGTCATCGGCGAACGCGACGGACTGCAGGGTGATATTCTTCCGCTTCTCCTCGAGGCAGAAGAGACCACCTGCAACAATACCGGCCTGACGCTCATCATCGCCTTCAACTATGGCGCACGCGACGAGATTGCCCGGGCCGTCAGGCGCCTTTCCGTCGAGGTGGAAGCCGGACGCCTGAAGGCCGCGGACGTGACGCCCGATCTTATCGCGGCGCATCTCGACACGGCCGGCATTCCCGACCCCGATCTCATCATCCGCACCAGCGGCGAAGAGCGGCTGTCGAACTTTCTGCTCTGGCAGGCGGCCTATTCGGAATTCGTCTTCGTGCCGCAATACTGGCCCGACTTCAACCGCGAGTTGTTCTACGAGGCAATCCGGACGTTTTCGGCACGGGATCGTCGTTTTGGTGGCCTGTCACCCGTCGCACCCGCTGCGGTGGCGGGCTGATGTCGATCGAACTCAGACGGCGCATTCTCTCCGCCATTGTCATGGCTGCCGTGACGCTCATCGCCACTTGGGCCGGCGGGCTGTCCTTCCGTGGCTTCTCGGCCATCATCGCTGTCCTCGTCTATTATGAATGGTCGCGGATGACGCGGCTTGCCGATCTCGATTTTCGCGGCAATGCGCTTGGCTGGCTGGCCGTCGTGTCGGTTGCCGCCAATCTGGTCCTGGGTGACGAGGGCATGGGTGTGCCGCTGGCTGGCGGCTTTACCCTGACGGCCATCCTGCTGATTGCCGTGCGTGGCGGAAGTGGCTGGCTTCCCGCCGGCATTGCCTATTCCGCCTTCAGCGGCATCTCGCTTGCTGCCATCCGCGGTTCAGACGAGCCGGGATTCGTGGCCATGCTGTTCGTTTTTGCCGTGGTCTGGGCCACCGATATCCTTGCCTATTTCATCGGGCGCGCCTTGCGCGGGCCAAAGCTTGCGCCACGCATCTCGCCCGGCAAGACCTGGTCCGGTGCCGTTGGCGGCACGGTCTCGGGCGTGGCAGCCGGCTGCCTTCTGTCCTTTGCCTTCTTCCCCGTGCTTTCGCTGCGCACTGCCTTTCTGGCCTTCAGCCTGTCGGTTGCAAGCCAGGTGGGCGATCTGTTCGAGAGCTTCATCAAGCGCCGCTTTGGCGCAAAAGACTCCAGCCACCTCATTCCCGGACACGGCGGCGTGATGGACCGGGTTGACGGTCTCGTTTTTGCCGGGTTTGCGGCATTTCTTCTTGCAATCATGCATGCCGCATGGTCGGAAGAGGGCGGCACCTCCGTGGCAGCGTTCCTGTTCGGCCTTTAAGGCCGTTCAACAGGAGAAGTGGATCAATTGATGGCAATCTTCGGTTTCCTGACGGGCTATATCATCCCCTTCATTCTCGTCCTGTCGCTGCTCGTCTTCGTGCATGAGATGGGCCATTACCTCGTCGGCCGCTGGAGCGGTATCCGCGTGACGGCATTCTCGATCGGTTTTGGTCCGGAACTCGTGGGATTTACCGATAGCCACGGCACGCGCTGGAAGCTTTCGCTGGTTCCGCTTGGCGGTTATGTCAAGTTCTTCGGTGACGAAGACGCCTCAAGTCGCCCCGATGAGCAGAGCATTTCAAGCCTCAGCCCCGCCGAGCGGGCGCAGACGCTGGCAGGGGCTGCTCTCTGGAAACGTGCGGCAACGGTTGCCGCCGGCCCGATTGCCAATTTCATTCTTGCCATTGCCATCTTTGCCGTTCTTTTTGGCGTCTACGGCCGCATGATCTCCGATCCGGTGGTGGCCGAAGTCCGTCCCGACAGTGCCGCTTCGCAAGCCGGCGTGCTGCCCGGTGACCGGCTTGTGGCGCTTGACGGCGAGGCCATCCGGACCTTCGACGATGTGCGCCGTTATGTCAGCATCCGGCCGGAAACGCCGATCGTCGTCACCGTAGAGCGCAACGGCCAGCCGCTCGACCTGCCAATGGTGCCAAAGCGGTCGGAAATTACCGACCAGTTCGGCAACAAGGTGGAAATGGGCCTGATCGGCATCGTCACCAACGAGCAGAGCGGCAATTTCCGTCACGTTACCTATTCGCCGCTGGAAGCTGTGGGCGAGGGCGTGTCTGAAACCGGGCATATCATCACCGGCACCTTCCACTATATCGGCAATCTGCTGACCGGCCGCATGAAGGCAGACCAACTGGGCGGACCGGTGCGGGTCGCGCAGGCCTCTGGCCAGATGGCGACGCTC
Source organism: Rhizobiaceae bacterium (assembly GCA_027483885.1). GTDB lineage: Bacteria > Pseudomonadota > Alphaproteobacteria > Rhizobiales > Rhizobiaceae > Neorhizobium. The sequence goes on along the minus strand of JAIXTO010000029.1, from coordinate 13,485 downwards.
GGCCTTTCCGCCGTCATCCAGCTGGCGGCCGTTCTCTCCGTATCCATCGGCCTTTTGAACCTCATGCCGGTTCCAGTGCTTGATGGCGGCCACCTTGTATTCTACGCGATTGAGGCGATCCGGGGAAAACCCTTGGGCGCCGGCGCACAGGAGGTTGCATTTCGCATCGGTTTGGCCATGGTGCTGAGCCTGATGGTCTTTGCCACCTGGAACGACATCAGCAACCTGATCGGCTGACGAAGTCAGTTGTAAACCAACTGTTTACCCTGTTTGGAGTTCGCCGTGGCGATTGGGTCACGCCTTCAAAGGAAGTAAATAGAAATTAACGGGATACCTTGCTTGTAGGGCAAAAGCAGGTAAAACGACACACGTGGCCGGAGTCGGGTATCCCCCGACAAGGACAACGGAAAAAGGTAAGAATTGAAAATGAAAGCTGGTTCAAGGTTTTTGAACGCAGTCTCGGCGGTTGCGCTGTCTGCTGGTGTTGTTGCGTCTGGTGCAGGTGTGGTTGTTCTTAGCTCACCTTTGTCTGCGCAGGCTGCCACGATTCAGCGTGTCGAGGTGCGTGGTGCACAACGGTCCGGCCAGGAAGCTGTGCGCTCCAACATCACCATTCGCCCAGGTGTCAATTTTTCCAATTCCGATATCGATGAATCGGGCAAGCGTCTGTACGCCACCGGTTATTTTTCCGATGTAAAGATCGCGGTGTCCGGCTCAACGCTGGTCGTCACGGTCAATGAAAGCCAGCTGGTCAACCAGGTGGTGTTCAACGGCAACCGCAAGATCAAGGACGACAAGCTGCAGGGCGTCGTCAACACCCAGCCGCTCGGCCCCTATAGCGAAGCGCTTGTCACCGCAGACATCGCGCGCCTGAAGGAAGCCTACAAGGTCATCGGTCGCGGCGACGTTGAGATCACCACGCAGGTGGTTCCGGTCGGCCAGGGTCGCGTCAACATTGCCTTCGTCATCAACGAAGGTGACCGCACCAAGATTTCCGACATCAAGTTCATCGGCAACCAGGCCTATGGCAATCGCCGCCTGCACGACGTGCTGGTGACGAAGGAATCCGGCCCGCTGTCGTTCCTGACCCGCAAGGACGTGTTTACCGAGGACAAGCTGCGCGCCGACGAAGAGGCGCTGCGCCAGTTCTATTACAACCACGGCTATCCGGACTTCCGGATCGTTTCGTCGGATGCAGTGCTCAACGAGGCAAAGAACGAATACACGCTGACCTTCACGGTCGAGGAAGGCCCGCGTTACAATTTCGGCAACGTGGCCGTCGAATCGACGGTTGACGGCATCAACGGCGCCGACCTCCAGGGTCTTGTCGAGACGAAGTCCGGCGATACCTATAAGGCCAGCGACGTCCAGAAGACGATGGAAGCGATCTCCAAGAAGGTTGCTGAAGCCGGCTACCCGTTTGCCCGCGTCACGCCGCGCGGCGACCGCAATTTCCAGACCAGCACGATCGGTATTTCCTACCTCGTGGATCAGGGCGAGCGCGCCTATGTCGAACGCATCGACATTCGCGGCAACACCCGTACCCGTGACTACGTTATCCGTCGCGAGTTCGACATCAGCGAAGGCGACGCCTTCAACCAGACGATGATCACCCGCGCCAAGCGCCGTCTTGAAGCGCTGGGTTATTTCGGCAAGGTCAACATCACGACGCAGCCCGGCTCGTCCGCTGACCGCGTCGTGATCGTGGTGGATGTCGAGGATCAGGCAACCGGCTCGTTCGGTATTGGTGCCGGTTATGCGGCAGATGATGGCGTGGTCCCGGAAGCCTCGATCGAGGAAAAGAACTTCCTCTGCCGTGGTCAGTATATCCTCGTCGCCCCCGGTGGTGGTCTTGACGATGCCCGTACCTATTCGCTCAACTTCACCGAGCCCTACTTCCTCGGTTATCGCCTGGCTGCCGGTTTCGACCTGTTCAAGAGCCAAACGTCGTCGAATGATTATTACGACTATAACGAACAGGGTATTACCCTGCGTGTTACGGCGCCGATCACAGAGAATCTGGCGACGACCTTCCGCTACACCTACAAGCAGATCAACTACGACGGCACGGATGACTGGCAGACCAACCTGTCGCAGCCGTTCCAGGATCTGGTTCGCGGCGGAACCTATGATCAGTCTTCCGTCTCGCAGACGCTGACCTACAACACGCTGGATGACAAGACGCTGCCGCGCGAAGGCATCTATGCAACCGTGACGCATGAATATGCCGGTCTCGGTGGCGATTCGGAATATTACAAGATCTACGGCCGCGCGCGGTATTTCCACCTGCTGTCGGATGAGCTTGATATAATCGGTCAGCTCTCGGTCGGCGCCGGTCATGTCGTCTCGACTGGCGACAGCCTGCACGTATTCGACCAGTTCACCTTCGGCGGACGTCAGGTTCGTGGCTTCAAGAACGACGGTATCGGTCCGCGTGTTGGCGAAGATGCCATTGGCGGCACGACCTACTTCAATGCTTCGGCGGAAGTCACTATGCCGATGCCCGCCGTACCGGAAGATTTCGGCCTTCGCGCCGCCTTGTTCGCCGATGCCGGTTCGCTCTATGGCAATGATGTTCCGGTGGCGAGCGGCACGGTCAATGGTACCGACAGTTCTCTGCGTGCGTCCGTTGGTGCGGGCGTCTCCTGGGCCTCGCCGTTCGGTGCTCTGCGCTTCGATTACGCCGTGCCTGTTGCCAAGGAAGACTACGACGAAGAGCAGCGCTTCCGCTTCAGCATGGCAAACCAGTTCTGATCTTCAGCATCCAGAACCGCGGACTTTAAACTGTTCTGGAGCGAATGCTGATGGACACGAACCACTTCTTTCCGCCGCATGATGGCGTGAGCCTGGGTGACCTGGCAGCGCATCTTGGGGCGGAACTTCTGGATCAAACCCAGGCGGGGCGGCTTGTCCGCTCCGTTTCGCCTGTGGCGCGCGCCCGCGAAGGTGATGTCTGTTATATCCTCTCCCGCAAGTACCGCGCCGAGCTGGAGACCTGCAAGGCATCGGCCATCCTCTGCGATGAGGCGCTGCGGTCTGTGATTCCGTCCCATATTCCGGTTCTTCTGACGCCAAAGCCGCATGCGGCCTTTGCGCGCGCCGGTGCGCTTTTGCATCCAAAAGCAATGCACTCCCCGGCCACCATCTCGGGCAACGGCATTTCGCCGGCTGCCTATGTCGATCCGACGGCACGCCTTGAAGAGGGTGTTTCCGTCGAACCCATGGCCGTGGTGGGTGCAAATGCCGAAATCGGCGCTGGCACTCGCATCGGCGCCGGTGCTGTCATCGGCGCGGATGTGCGCATCGGACGCGATTGCTCGATTGCCGCTGGCGCTTCGGTCATCTGCGCACTCGTCGGCAATGGCGTCATCATCCATAACGGCGCGCGCGTCGGCCAGGATGGTTTCGGCTTTGCGCCCGGTCCCGCCGGCATGCTGAAAATGGTGCAGGTCGGCCGCGTCATCATCCAGGACAATGTCGAGCTTGGCGCCAATACCACGGTTGATCGCGGTGCGATGGACGATACGGTGATCGGCGAAGGCACGAAGATCGACAACCAGGTCCAGATTGCCCACAACGTAAAGATCGGCCGCCATTGCGCCATCGCCAGTGGTACTGGTATAGCGGGCTCGACAAAAATCGGCGACGGCGTGCAGATTGGCGGTGCGTCCGGCGTTAACGGCCATATCACGATCGGCGATGGTGTGCAGATCGCGGCAATGAGTGGCGTGGTGGCGTCCATACCCGCAGGTGCGCGGTATGGCGGCATTCCGGCCCGTCCCATGCCCGATTTCCTGCGGGACCTCGCCGAGATCATGACGCGCTCGGATGAGCGCGCAAAGAAAAGAGGAGAAAGGAATGGCTGATCAGGAACAGGTAGTGCTTGATTCCGTGGATATCCTGGAAATCATGAAGCTGCTGCCTCACCGGTATCCGTTCCTGCTGGTTGACCGCATCATCGAGATCGATGGTGACATGAGCGCGATCGGCATCAAGAATGTAACGGCAAACGAGCCGCATTTCGTCGGTCATTTTCCCGAACGGCCGATCATGCCAGGCGTTCTGCTGATCGAGGCGATGGCCCAGACGGCCGGCGCCATCTGTGCCCGCAAGCAGGGCGAAACCGGTAATCTCGTTTACTTCATGACGATCGACAATGCCCGTTTCCGCAAGCCCGTTGTGCCGGGTGACCGCGTCGAATTCCATGTCGTCAAACAGAAGCAGCGCGGCAATATCTGGAAATTCCATTGCGATGCCAAGGTGGATGGCGTTCTGGTTGCCGAGGCCGATATTGGCGCGATGATTCGTCCGAAGGACGCGGCATGAGCACGATTGCCGCCAGTGCCCGCATTCACCCGATGGCCGTTGTCGAAGACGGCGCGGTGATCGGTGAAAACGTTACCGTCGGCCCATTCTGCCAGGTTGGCCCGAAAGTGGTGCTGGGCGACAATGTCGAGCTTGTCTCGCATGCGGTCGTCACCGGCCGCACGCAGATCGGCCGTGGCAGTCGCATCTTTCCGATGGCGGTGATCGGTGGCGATCCGCAGAGCGTGCATCACGCCGGCGAAGAAACCACGCTGTTCGTCGGTGACAATTGCACCATGCGCGAAGGTGTCACCATGAACACCGGAACGGTGGATGGCGGCGGCACCACCGTTGTCGGCAGCAACTGCCTGTTTCTCGCCAATTCCCACGTGGCGCATGATTGCCAGCTCGGCAACCACATCATCATGTCGAACAATGTCATGCTGGCCGGCCATGTGAAGGTGGAAGACCGCGTGATCCTCGGTGGCGGCGCTGCCGTTCACCAGTTCAGCCGCATCGGCCGCCAGGCTTTTGTCGGTGGTCTCTCGGCCGTCAATTACGATGTCATTCCCTATGGCATGCTGAACGGCAATCCGGGCCTGCTCGGCGGGTTGAACGTCGTCGGCATGACGCGCGCCGGCATCGACCGTGCGGTCATCCACCGCGTGCGCCGTGCCTTCAAGGATATCTTTGAAGGCGAAGGCTCGATCCGCGCCAAGGCGGCCGCTCTTCGCGACGATTATCTCGATTGCAAGGAAGCGCTTGAAATCATCGATTTCATCGGTGCAGACAGTGACCGGGCGATTTCCTCGCCGCATCGCGGCAAGGCTTGAGGCGGTGGCGCCGGTTCCCGTTCGAGACCGGGCGGGACGGCTTGCCATCATCGCCGGCGGCGGTTTTTTACCGCTCTACGTGGCAGAAGCTGCGCGTGCTGCCGGCGACGAGCCTTTCGTCATCTGCCTCAAGAACGAAATTGACCGAGACTTTTCTCCCTTCGACCACGCCATTGCCGGCGTGGGCGATCTCGCGCGCATCGAAAAGCTGGTGCGTGAAAAAGGCGTGTTGCGCATCGTGATGTCCGGCGCCGTGCGCCGGCGGCCTGAGTGGCGCGACATTCACCCGACTTGGCGCACCTTTATCCAGGTGCCGCATGTGGTAAAAACGCTGCTATCCGGCGGCGACGATACCGTGCTTCAGATGGTGATCCGTCTGTTTGAGGGTATGGGCTGCCAGGTGGTCGGCGTGCATGACATCGTGCCGGCGCTTCTTTCCGAGACCGGCGTGATGGGGCGCCATCGCCCGGCCGCAGATGACGAGCGGGATATCCTGACCGCATCCACCGCTGCACGGCTGCTGGGGCAGCTCGATGTCGGGCAGGGCGCTGTCAGCGTCGGCGGGCGTATCGTGGCGCTGGAAGGTGTCGAAGGCACCGACCGCATGTTGCAGCGGGTGGCGGAACTGCGCGCCGAGGGCCGCATCTCTGCGCGCCGGCGCGGCGTGCTGGTCAAGCTCTGCAAACCCCAGCAGGATGTGCGCGCCGACCTGCCGACCATCGGCCCCTCGACCATCCGTTCGATCATCGCCGCCGGCCTTGCCGGCATTGCGGTGGAAGCGGGGCGGGCGCTTGTGCTCGACAAGACCGAGATGCTGGCACTTGCCGATGAGGCCGGCGTTTTTGTCTGCGGCATTGATGCAGGCCTGCCGGGGCAGGGAGTGAAATGAACATGCGTCCATTGAAAGTGGCCGTGGTGGCCGGCGAAGTCTCCGGCGATCTCCTCGGCGGTGACCTGATCGCCCACCTGAAGCGCGCCTATCAAGGCCCGGTCGAACTGGTGGGCGTCGGCGGCGAGGCGCTGGAAGCCGAAGGGCTGACCTCGATCTTTGACTTTTCCGATCTCTCGATCATGGGGCTGACGCAGGTGCTGAAACGCCTGCCGCTGATGATCCGCCGGCTCGGCCAAGCTGCCGATGCCATCATTGCGGCCAAACCCGATGTGCTCCTGATCATCGACAGCCCAGATTTCACCCATCGGGTGGCCAAACGGGTGCGAAAGGCCCTGCCGGACCTGCCCGTAGTGGATTACGTCTGCCCAAGCGTCTGGGCATGGAAGGAATACCGCGCCACGCGGATGCTTGATTATGTCGATCAGGTGCTCGCCGTGCTGCCCTTCGAGCCGGAGGCCATGCGGCGGCTGGGCGGCCCGAAGACGGATTTCATCGGCCATCGGCTGACGGCAGATGCCAATGTCATGTCTGTCCGCGAAAAGCGCCGTCTGCGTGGCCTTGAGGGCACAGAAACCGGACAAAAAACCGTGCTTCTGCTGCCCGGTTCGCGCTCGACGGAAATCCGCGCGTTGATGCCGCCGCTGAAGGAAACGGTAGAACTTCTGGCCGCCCGCAACGCGGCCATGCGCTTCGTGCTGCCCACCGTGCCGCGCCAGCAGGCGCTGGTGGAAAGCCTTGTGCAGGACTGGACGGTAAAACCGGACATCACCGTCGGTGCAAGTGAAAAATGGCAGGCCTTTGCCAGTGCCGACGCGGCCATTGCCGCCTCCGGCACGGTCACGCTGGAACTTGCCCTTTGCGGCGTGCCGACCGTGTCCATCTACAAGGGTGATTTCCTGATCCGTTTGATGGCCAAGCGCATCAAGATCTGGTCGGCGGCCCTACCGAACCTGATTGCCGACCAGCCGGTCATTCCCGAACACATCAACGACATGGTGCGCCCCGGTTATCTCTGCCGCTGGGCCGAATGCCTGTCATCCGACACGCATCAACGCAGGGCCATGCTGGCAGGTTTTGACACCGTATGGGATCGGCTTTCCACCAGCGTGCCTCCGGGAGAGGCCGGAGCCGGCCTGGTGCTGGAGGTTCTGGCGCGGCGGGGTCACACGGCTGGAACAACCGTTCCCTGATGAAACACCATCTGCCAGCGGTTATCGATCCGCTTCCAGATCGAACTTCTGAGCGTCTGGCGTTCAGCCTGCGCGTCCGTTGGCGGCCGGATGCTGCGGTACGTCACCAGCATGACGTCCTCGCACAGTGTCTTGACGGCAAAATCGGACACCTGTAGCGCCGATCCGTCCGTCGGTACTTCCGCAGCAAGTGATGCCACCGTCGTCTGCCTATCAAAAATCCTGCCAGAACTGCCGAATTCGATAAAATCTCCGGCAAGCAGGCGGTTGACTGCTTCAGGATTGGTTCGGATCTCCCGCCGATGGAGGCTGCACTCCAGGGTGATGATCAATTCTGCTGTCGTCTGCTCCATGGCATGCCCCATTCTTCCGCCGCGCAGGGTCACGGCAGCTTAGGGCAACGCTGTCAAAGCTCAATGCGTGTAACCGCCATCCCAGTTGGCGGCCGTGCCGATCTCGTTACGCAGAGAGGATAAGCGGGCCATCACCGGCCAGCAGACGTGCCATTTCGAGTGTGATGGTCAGATCGTCATAGGGCTTGGGAAAAAACGTGGTCCCGGTGGGCAGCATGTTCTCCATCAGAATGGCTGCGCCGGACGCGACCATCAGCTTGACCGGCGGCCAGCGGTCGCGGATATAGTGGGAGAGCTTGATCCCATCCATCGTGCCGGGCATCTGGACATCGGTGAAGACGAGGTCGATGTCATCTCGCTGTTCCAGGATGCTGATTGCCTCATCGGCGTGTTTTGCCTCAAGCGCCTCGTAGCCAACCGACAGCACCAGATCAACAGCCCCCATGCGAATGAGGGTATTGTCTTCCACAATCAGGACGACAGCTTTTCCATTATTCATTGTTCACTCGGTCTATCAGGATAGAGAGCCGCCAGGGGCTGGCGTGCGGGGCGCGTCGGGTGCATCCTTGGGCCTACACCGCTTTTGACGGACGGACTGCAACCGTGGTGTTATCCACATGGCGGATTGTCACGGCCGTGCCGGGGGATGCGTCAACCGAGGTGATTTCGCCCTTCAGATTGGCGACGAGCGCGGTCACGATCCCGGTTCCAAGTCCTGCCTTCGGTGCATCGCTTCCGGCCGGCATGCCAACTCCATTATCTGTAACTGACAGCGTCCAGTCTTTCCCGGACGATTGGTAGTCGATGAAGATGACGCCGTTTCGTTCATCCGGAAAGGCATGTTTCAACGCATTGATGACAAGCTCGGTGACAATGAGGCCGAGGCTGACGGATACGTCTGCTTCGACTGCGCTGTCATCTGCCGTCACCTGGATCGATAGGCGGTCCGGGTCGGCAATCATCGATGCGCCAAGGCTCTGGCAGAGCTGCTTGAAATAGGCGCGCAATTCGACTTGGCCGCCGAGCGAGGTCGAAAGCTGGCGCTGCAAGGCGGCGATCGACATGACCCGGTGATGCGCGTTCTGAAGATGTCCACGCGCTTCGTCCGACTGAACGCGACGGGCGCTCTGCATCAGGACGCTTGCAATGATCTGCAGGCTGTTGGCCACTCTGTGCTGGACTTCCTGGAGCAGAATGGCCTTGTCACGGATCAGATCGTCCTTCAGCCGCGCCTCAGCACGCGCCTCGGTCACATCGTTGACCGCCATCAGCAGACGAATATGATGGGTGTCGCCGTCATCAAGCGTTTGTGCATGGACGATCAGGTGCCGTGTCGGCCGGTCAGCACGCTTGAGGTCGATTTCGTAGGCCTGGATATTGGCGCTTCCCGAAGCCGTCGCCCTCAGAAGCGACTGAAGCTTGGGCATCGCCCATTCCCCGTCGCCAAGATCGCTCAATGACCGTCCGGGGATGGACACCGGATCGATCTCGAAGACCCGGCAAAATGTCGCGCTGGCAGCAATGACCTTCAAATCGCTGGACAGGAACAGCAACGGTTCGTTCGATGAGACAATAACGGCAAGCGTGCTGGCCGCTTCAATATGCACAGTAGGTGACGATGGCATAAAATGGCCCTTGGGGGCCGAAGACTCACGGAGCGAGTCATGGCTCGGCATCAATGCCGACACGTCGTAACAGATGACGCCGACACCTTGTCATAACATGACTAGGCGCAATCACGGCATGTTATTCCAAATTACCTGTCGTGGACGCCGGACATGATGGATGCCGGTCAGGCAATGACGAGGATAAGCGCAAGGCTAAAAACTCGATGCCGATGACCGCACCGCTTTGGCGGCAGCCGTTTAGCGCGATCATTTCCAGCTTTTGAGGGTCCATCCGATGGCGAGTGCAACGCCAAGGATCACAATAACCGCCATCAGGAACCTGCTGACGAACAAGCCGACGCCTGCGACCGTGGTGATGTGCAGATCGCGCTTGAACCAGCGCACCTGAGCTTGCCCATACCACCCGACGGCCACGGCAAAGAGAGCGGCACCTGTCGCAAGTCCGGCCTGATGCGGGATGAGCATGAGGTCGAGACCGATGCCCGCTATCAGAACAAAAAGTGCTGCGACATAACACTGGCTGTAAAAGGGCGGCCGCAGGGTGTCCCGCGTCAACCTGATGTTCTTGCGCCTCACCAGCGTCACCGCCATGACCAGCGGCAGTACGCTGAAGATCACCCCGCGGGCAATCAGCAGATTGGCAGTGGACGACAGGATCGGTGGAAGCGTGGAACTGTCATAGAGCGACGGAACAGCCTGGGAAATGGCCTGGGCCAAGAGCAGCGTCAGAAGCAGGAAGAGCGGCGGGCTCAGCGTATCCTCATACTGGTCCTGCGGGCGGTCTGCCAATTCCTCATCGGCATAACGCATCATGCGAAGCGGGTCGGCAAGTGAACGCCACAGGGTCAGCGGATAAAAGACAAGCCAGCATACAACCTCGTAAAGAAGCTCTTCAAGAGACTTCAGCAGCTTCATGAAATCCATGGGTTTCCTCCGATGTCCCGCCACCACCCGCAGCGATTGCCGATACGATAGTTCGACCGGGCGGAAGAATCATCCCGATACGAAAAAGCCCGCGAAAAACTCGCGGGCCTTGATAGCGATCCAATCTTGCAAAACGCGTCTTAGCGCTTGGAGACCGGTACGTAGTCGCGCTGGGCAGCGCCCGTGTAAAGCTGGCGCGGGCGGCCGATGCGCTGCTGCGGATCTTCGATCATTTCGGCCCACTGGGCAATCCAGCCGACGGTGCGGGCAAGCGCGAAGAGAACCGTAAACATGGTGGTGGGGAAGCCCATCGCCTTCAGCGTGATGCCCGAATAGAAGTCGATGTTCGGATAGAGCTTCTTTTCGACAAAATAGCTGTCGGTGAGCGCGATCTTTTCCAGCTCCATGGCAACCTGCAGAAGCGGGTCATCCTTGTGGCCAAGCTCGTTCAGCACTTCATGCGTGGTCTTCTGCATGATCTTGGCGCGCGGATCGTAGTTCTTGTAGACGCGTTGGCCAAAGCCCATCAGGCGGAACGGATCGTTCTTGTCCTTAGCGCGGGCAATGTATTCCGGAATACGGTCCGGCGTGCCGATTTCCATCAGCATGTTGAGGGCGGCTTCGTTGGCGCCACCGTGAGCCGGGCCCCAGAGGCAGGCAATGCCGGCGGCGATGCAGGCGAACGGGTTTGCGCCCGATGAACCGGCAAGACGCACCGTCGAGGTGGAGGCATTCTGCTCGTGATCCGCATGCAGGATGAAGATGCGGTCCATGGCGCGCGCCAGAACCGGGTTCACCTTGTACTCTTCACATGGCACGGCAAAACACATGCGCAGGAAGTTCGAGGCATAATCGAGATTGTTCTGCGGATAAACGAAAGGCTGGCCGATATGGTACTTATAGGCCATCGCAGCGATCGTCGGCATCTTTGCGATCATGCGCAGCGATGCGACCATGCGCTGGTGCGGATCGGTGATGTCGGTGGAATCGTGATAGAAGGCCGAAAGCGCGCCAACCGTACCGACCATGACGGCCATAGGGTGGGCGTCGCGGCGGAAACCGGTGAAGAAGCGGCTCATCTGCTCATGCACCATGGTGGGATGCGTGACGCGATGATCGAAATCCTTCTTCTGGGCAGCCGTCGGCAGTTCGCCGTACAGCAGCAGATAGCAGGTTTCAAGGAAGTCGCCGTGTTCAGCCAGCTGCTCGATCGGGTAACCGCGATGCAGCAGAATGCCTTCGTCGCCATCGATGAAGGTGATCTTGGATTCGCAGGATGCGGTCGAGGTGAAACCCGGGTCGTAGGTGAAGGCGCCGGTGTTCTTGTAGAGTGCGCCGATGTCGATCACATCAGGCCCGATCGTGCCCTTCTTGACCTGCAGGTCGACCGTTTTATCTCCCAATCCCAGATGTGCGCTTGTGTCCGTCATACTGATCCTCCGATGGGCGGAATGGCGCGAAACGCGCCAGATGAGTGAAGCCTCTGAAAGTAGCTATATGATCTAAAGCGTGCTGCCAAGCACTTGCGGCGGGTAATTGTGCAGCGCGAAAGCCGAGGCGATAAAGCGGCGTCGCGGCCTGGCAAGACCACATTCTGGCAGTTTGGCGCGATTAAATCGATCCAATCAAGGCGGGCGGTCAACCGTGGCGGATGCTGCAATTGACCAGACAAGTTAAACAGGTGCAGGTTGTCTTTCGGTTAAAGGGGAATGATGCTTTTTCCCGGGAGGATGTGTGGCTGAGGTGGGCGTCTCGCCAGGCGAATCATCGCGTGAGGCGATGGCGTTTTCGCGCGGCCTGAGATTACCCGCAGCCATTTCCCCGCAGCGACCCGCACGCCTTGCCGAGGATAACCGCGCCCTCGATGACGGGTTTCTCGATGCACAGGAAAGTGAACATCCTGGCTGGCGCCAAAAGCTCGCAAACCTTGTCGCCGAGGAGGAGGCGCATGGCCGTCTTTTCCTCCTCGTGCCCGTATTTATAGGGCTTGGCGCGATTGCCTGGCTCTCTCTTGCGGGGCCGCCGCCCGCAGGTTTTGGCCTCTTTGCGCTGCCGCTGATCATGACCGCCTTCGTGCTGGGCCGTGCCGGGCGCCGAGGCTTTTCCCTTGCACTCATGATGCCAGGATTGATCTGCATGGGGGCGGGCCTTGCGCAGATCGAAAGCCTGCGCAACCGAACGACGATCCTCGACACGCCGGTGACCACGCAGATTGAAGGTCTCGTGGAAAAACGCGAGGCGGCAGCCGGCGGGCGCTGGCGTTATACGGTGCGCATTTTGACAACCGCTGACCCCGTCATTGCCCGTCCGCCGGAACGCGCCGTCCTGCTTTCCCGCACTGCACACGAAGCCTATGAGACGGGGACGCGGATTGCCGGCAGTGCACGGCTCTCGCCACCCTCGGGACCGGCTCTCCCCGGGCTCGCCGATTTTGCCTTTTCTGCCTATTTTCAAGGCATCGGCGCTGTCGGCTTTTTCTATGGGGCGCCGCAAAAGGTCGGCATCGGCACCCATGAAAACTGGTCGACCCGCATCCTTGGCAAGCTGTTTGAACTGCGCAGCGACATCGGAACCCGCATCCGCGCCGTGGTTCCCGGCGATGCCGGGGCTTTTGCCGCTGCCATCGTCACCGATGAGCGCCGGGCCATTTCGGAAAAAACCATCGAGGCGCTGAGGGTCGCGGGGCTTGCGCATATCGTCGCGATCTCCGGGCTTAACATGGCGCTGGCGGCCGGCATCTTTTTTGTTGGCGCACGAATGGTGTTCAGCCTGTTTGCAGGCTTTGCACAGCGGTTTCCCGTCAAGAAGATCGCGGCCATCGGCGCGCTGGCCATGGTAACGGCCTATTACCTTATTTCCGGTTTTGGAGTGTCGGCCGAGCGCGCCTATGTGATGATGGTGATCATGTTGGCCTCGGTGCTGTTCGACCGTCCCTCGATCAGCCTGCACAATGTGGCGCTCTCGGCACTCGTCATCCTGGTCCTGACACCCTCGGCGGTGCTGGGGCCCAGTTTTCAGATGTCGTTTTCCGCAACGGCAGCGCTTGTGGCCGGTTACGCCGCCTGGTCGAGCCTCCATGGCGACCCGCATGATCCGCTTACCGCGCGCCGTCCGGCACTGCTTGCCGCCACCGCCGCGCTCTCCAGTATGGTCGCCGGCGTGGTGTTGACCTCGCTCATCGGCGCACTCTCCACCTCGATATTTTCTGTTTCCCACTTCCACCGCGTCGCCACTTACGGCCTTGCCGGCAATCTCGCGGCCATGCCGATCATATCGCTGATCGTGATGCCCTTCGGCATGCTTGCCATGCTGCTGATGCCGTTCGGGCTGGAGGCGCCGTTCCTGAAGCTGATGGGCTTT